>CALURE010000018.1 GCA_944323095.1 Candidatus Gastranaerophilales bacterium | reverse complement strand
TGTTCATTGAACCGTCAGTTTCTTCTACTACGTAAGAATAACCTTCTTTGCCTTCAACTGCTTTTTCTGCTTTTTGTAATGCTTCATCGTAATCTTTTGTTTCTGCTACTAATGTTTTTGAAAATTCAGAATGATTTTTTAATGTGTAAACGTGATACATTTTTTTATCCTTTCCAGTAAAGTGAAGAATTAACAATGTTGGAATTACCCTTCACGTTTCACTCTTCACGCTTCACTTTTTCTATTTTTTCTTTTAATTCAATAACTTCATATTTGAGTCTGTTAAGCTCGCAGGTGACAGGGTCAGGAATTCTGTTGTGCATAAGAACTCCGTTTTCATCTTTGATTTTTCTTCTGACAATTCTGCCGGGAATTCCGACTACGGTTGAGTATTCAGGTACATCTTCCACAACAACAGAACCTGCGCCTACTCTGACGTAATCCCCGAGAGTAATATTACCGAGAACTTTTGCTCCCGCACCGACGATTACTCCATGACCGAGTGTAGGGTGACGTTTGCCGTGTTCTTTTCCGGTACCGCCTAAAGTTACCTGCTGATAAATCAGAACATCATCGCCTATTTCTGTTGTTGCGCCGATTACAACACCTTCACCGTGGTCTATAAAGAATCTTCTGCCGATTTTTGCCGCAGGATGAATTTCTATTCCTGTAATAATTCTTGTTATATAAGAAATAATCCGCGGAATTAAAGGAATATGCCATTTATAGAGCCTGTGTGCAAAGCGGTATGCAATCAAAGCATGGAGTCCGGGGTAGCAAAGAATTACCTCAAGCAGATTTTCTGCGGCAGGGTCTTTGTCGTAGATTACCTGAATATCTTCTTTTACTTTTTTTATTCCGCGTTTTAAGATTTTAAACAAAATCCCTCCACCGCTTCCGCGGTCCACCTCCCTTTACAAGGGAGGTATATTTTATATTAATTTTGCAAATTTACGTTTACCTGCCTGCAATATTACACTTTCTGCAAAGCTTAGTACATAAGCCGTATCGGTAATTTTTTCACCGTCGAGTTTTACTCCGCCGCCCTGAATTAAGCGTTTGGCTTCTCCTTTGCTTGCAGTAAATTTTAATTCCACAAGAACATCAAGAATTCCTTTACCGTTCATTCCTGAAACTTCTTCTATATCATCAGGAATTCCTTTATTTGAAACTACATTTACAAATGCGTCCTGTCCTCGTTTGGCGCCTTCTTCTCCATGGTATTCTTTAGTAATTGTATATGCAAGCTTCATTTTTATATCGCGCGGGTTTACAGAACCTTCTGCAATTTGTTTATCAATTGTTTCAAGTTCTTCTTTGGTAGCATCTGTCAGGAGGCTGAAATATCTTGAAATCATATTATCAGGAATACTCATTAACTTGCCGAACATATCGACTTCGCTGTCCGTGAGAGAAATACAGTGTTCAGGATAAGTTTTTGACATTTTTACAATGCCGTCTGTGCCTTCCAGAAGAGGTAAAAGCATTACAAGCTGCGGATATTTTTTACCGTATGCTGCTTGAATATCTCTGCCTAAAAGAGTGTTAAATCTCTGATCTGTTCCGCCGAGTTCAATATCTGAATCAATTTCAACCGAATCGTAAGCCTGCATCAAAGGATAGAAAAATTCATGAATTGCAATGGGTTTTCCTTCTGCGTATCGTTTTGCAAAATCATCGCGTGTCATCATCTGTGCAACCGTAACCTGCGATGCAAGTTTTAACAAATCCGTAAAATTCATTTTATGAAGCCAGTCAGCATTATTAACAACTTCGGCTTGAGAAACATCAAGAACCTTTGACATTTGTTCAAAATAAGTTTTTGCATTTGCTTCAACCTGTTCTTTGGTTAATGCAGGTCTGGTTTCTGACTTGCCTGACGGATCACCGACCATTGCTGTTGCTCCGCCGACAATAAGAACAATTTTGTGTCCAAGAGTCTGGAACTCTTTTAATTTTCTCATTACAACGGTATGCCCCAGATGTAAATCAGGTCTTGTGGGATCCATTCCGAGTTTTATTCTCAAAGGTGTATTGGTATCGCTTGAATATTGCAATTTTGCGGCGAGTTCTTCAATTCCACCGGGTAATACTTCTGCATTGCGTGTCAAATGCTTTGCCTGTTCTATAAATTCCTCTCTTATTTCCATAAATTTTCTCCGATTATTATTAACTTCTGTAAATTTATTATATCATACGCAAAAAATTTTTTTACGGGATTTAGAAATTATATGGATAAAATAAACAGCATAAATTTTACGGGAATAAAAAATATTGCAAGAGCCGAATTTATAAGGAACGATAGTACCGCCAAAAGTATTTCCATGGTTTTGAGTGACGATTTCAGAGGAAATGATTTGTCTGATTTTTATTCTGCTATAGAAAAAATAACCTCTAATAAATCGCATTATCAAAATCCTATCGGGAGCGATTTATTAAACATTGAATGTCAGGAAGAAAAAACGGCTAAAAGAATTTATATAAACGGAAAATATATTGAACCGAATGATAAAAATCTGCCCCTGTTTTCATATATCGGGAAATTAACAAAAAAAATTGCATCAATGGCAGATAAAGAGATGATAGTAAACCAGGATTATATTTATAATGAAGCCGATGAAGCTATTGTTTTTGGCACTAAAATTTCCGGTAGTCTGCCTGATTTTTTGGCTCCACAGCAGTATATGCCTAATTTTTTTGATAGATCTGGAGTCAAAACAATGGCGAAGAAGGTAAATAATTTTGTGCAGAAGATTATGAACAATTATTTTAATGTGTAGGTAAAATTATTATGGATAAAATTTCATTCACCGGATTAAAGAATATGTGCTATGCCGTTGAAAGATTTCGCGATACGGAAGATATTGTTTCATACGAAAGATGGATGAATGTTGCTTTGACAGGCAAAGATCTCCATAAATTCCGTATGGCATTGCGAAAAAGCGGTTTGCCAAAACGTATTTACACAAACCCTGTTCAGAAAAATTTTTTGAATATAAATACATTTTCAACAAAAACAGAAGATTGCATAGCTGTCAATGATGCACTTTTACAGGCAGATGATTCAACCCTGCCAATGTTTAGCGCGCTTGCAAAAATTACCAGAAAAATAAGCCGGAAAAATGAGAATGAATTTATGCTGGAAAAACAGTATATTAATTCAAAAAAATATAATAATTCTTTAATTATAGATAAGGAATTTAGCAATGAATACTGCGAACAATTTCATAATCCTTCTTATGTAAAAAAAGGCGCTGAAAAAATTAATAAAGCAATTCAGCGTATTATGGAGAGATATTTTTCACAATAAAAAACCGGTTTGTAAAAACCGGTTTTTTATTATTTACTCAGAAATTTGTTCCAGCTCTTGTCTTAAAGCTATTATTTGAGTATTATAATATTCAAGCCATGTTTGTTCATCATTTTTCAACGAAGGTTCTGCAAGCGCACGAATTCTTTTTTTGTCTAAATCATTCAATTCTGACTGAATTTCATTTATTCTAATTGCATTTTGAATTTTTAGCTGCTTGCATTGAGCCTGTTCGGATGAAAGTTTTTTCCATACTCCGTCTTCAAATGTATATTCTGTTTCATTCACAGCTATAACATTATTGTTAAACGGAATAATAATTTTGCCTTTATTTTGCCTGTCTAATAATTCAAGCCAGTATTCATCAGTTATTTCTATGGCATTATCAAAATTTTCAAGATAAAATCCGTAATCTTTGTTATTTTTTGTTCCGTAATATTTCATTTTTCCTCCTTAAAAACCTATTGCTATCCAGTTCATATCCGTAAAGGCGCCGCCGCTGCCGTAGTTAAATCCTGTAAGTGTCTGGCCTGAAAATCCGCCGTCACTTCTTTCGGCTGATGTACTATAGCCTTGTTTCATTAAAACAGGACAGGCTACAGCTGTAAAAGCTACAGGATAAGTTACGGCTGATCCCCAGTGTGAGCCCCACTGTATTAAAATTCCGTTTGAAAGTTTTAAATAACCGTAATTGGCTTTATGCAGTTTTCCGCATAATGAGTTCCAGGCCCCCCAGCTTGTTGCTGTATAATCTCTTGTGAATATTTCAGGATTATCTCCGCTTGAAAACCAGATTTGTTTTATTAGTGAATCTTCTGTACCGGTAACTATTAATGTGCCTGATGTTCCTTTTGGAATATTCACCGGAGTGTAAAGTGCAGTAAATATATAAGTCCCTTTTGTTTTATAATCGTTTAAATCTGTGTCTGCTTCCGATACAGTGAACTCATTGATTAATTCAGTTTTATCGGCTTTAGTTTCAAGTTCTTCATAAATTTCGTTTATATCACCGGCTGCTGATGTTTTATTTTGCTCTATTATGTCAGCTAAAGCGATAAAATTCGCATTTACCTCGCCGGCCTTAGCTTTTGTTCCGGGAACAAACGAATAAGGTATCATTGAATTAGTCATAAATTTCCCTTTCTGACTAATTTAATGAAAAATGTTATTTTAAAAAAGGCATTTGAATAATTAATTATACCACGGGTTTGCAAAATCCGTCAATCTTGTGCTAAAATCACTTTATGGCAATCGGTGTTGATATTGAAGATATTGAAAGATTTAAAGGAAAATCAAATGATTTTCTGCACAGAGTGTTTACACCCTTGGAGCTTGAATATTGTTTAAAATTTTCAAAACCGGAGAGTCATCTGACAGCACGCTTCTGTGCAAAAGAAGCTGTTGTGAAAGCTTTGACAGCACTTGATATCGAAAATGTGCCTTATAATAAAATAGAAGTATTCCATAATGAAAAACAATGCCCTCAAATCCGAATTTTAAAACAAATTGAAAAGAACATTGTTTTTCAAGTTAGTCTTTCACACGACAGGACAAAGGCAATAGCTTTTGTTACGGCTGAAGTGCAATAGCTTTACTTTTTTTGTATGATCCGAAAAATCTTATGTAGGTTGTTTTTTCTTTAATCTGTTGAATAGTATTAAGAATTTTGGGTTCATGAATATGTCCGTCAAAATTGACTATAAATATATATTCTCCGAATTTGTTTTTTGAAGGACGTGATGCAATATATGAAAGATTTATGTGATTTTCCATAAAAATTTCCAGAACATTCAAAAGCGCACCGGGTTTGTTTTCTGTTGAAAATGCCATTGAAGTTTTGTCATTTCCTGTTTCTTTTGTTTCAAAGTCGCCTATAAGAACAAATCTTGTCTGGTTTGTTTTGTCGTCGTTTATATTTTCGCGCAAGATATTCAGATTATAAGTTTCTGCTGTTTTTTTGCTTCCGATTGCCGCGTAGGTAAGATTATAATTTTGCAGGCTTCTTGCAGCTTCTGCAGTGCTTGCGGCTTCTATGATGTTAACATTAAAAGGTAATTCATTATGAATAAAGTCCTGACACTGTGCAAGTGCCTGAGGATGTGAAATTACACCGGTTATTGATGAAAATTCTGTTGTTCTTGCAAGCAGACAGTGGCTTATTGGAAGGTAGCATTCTGACAGAATTTTTATGTTAGGATTTTTTGTAATCATAAGATTATCCATTGATTCTCTGACAGCACCTTCAATTGAATTTTCAACCGCAAGAACACCGAGGGAATCCGGAGTGTCATCAACATATTCAACGACCTGTCTGATTGTCTGCAGGGGAGTCGGGTATGCGCTTATGTTAAATCGTTTACAAAATTCATCTTTTGCCATTTCGGTAAATGAAGCCTGAGGGCCTAAATATGCGATTGTTTTAACAGTTTCTAAATTTAACATTTGCGATTACTCCTTATTTCTAATATTATTATAACAGAAGAAAAAAGCGAGGCAAGATAAAATGAGTAATATAAAATTCGGGACTGACGGCTGGAGAGCTGTTGTAGGAAAAGATTTTAACGAAGAAAACGTGAGAACGGTTACAAAGGCAATAGGCAAATATGTTTTTGATAATTTCGGATTAGAGAAAAAAATAATTGTCGGCTATGACCCGCGGAATATGGCTTTTGAATTTGCCTCGCAGACTGCTGAACAGCTTGCAGGTTATGGTTTTGAAGTTTTGCTATCCGATAAAATTGTTCCGACTCCTATTTTAGCATATAATGCAAAACATTTGAACGCATGTGCCGTTATGTTCACCGCCTCTCATAACCCGCCTGAATATCTCGGGATAAAGTTTATTCCTGATTATGCGGGGCCTGCAACAACTGATATTACTGATGAAATTATGTTTGATTTAAATGTTCCGTTCAGCATTCAAGGTAAAGGTTATGTTAAAAATTTTAATTTTTCTCCTGATTATTTTGGACATATTGAAAAACTTATTGATTTTGAAAAGATTAAAAATTTTGATAAACATATAATATTTGATGGTCTGTATGCCGCTAGTATCGGCTATTTTGATAAACTTTTGGATATCCACGGCATAAAATATGACAGCCTTCACATGTTTCATGATGTGAATTTTGGCGGCGGAATGCCTGAACCTAAGCCGAAATATTTAAAAGAATTGATTGAAAAAGTTAAACAAACTCCAAATTCTGTCGGTTTTGCAAACGACGGCGACTCTGACAGGTTCGGTGCCATTAATGAAAACGGAGAATATGTCTCACCGAACGAAATTATCGCAATTCTTTTAATTCATCTAACCAAAAATAAAGGCCTGAAAGGCTCTCTTGTAAAAACTGTCGGAGCAAGTCTTTTATTAAATAAAACTGCTGAAAAACTCGGAGTTGAAGTTATTGAAACGGCTGTCGGATTTAAGCATGTCGGGGAAGCCATGCGTAAATTTAATCCCGTTATTGGCGGAGAGGAATCAGGAGGTTTAAGCATTCAGGGACATATTCCGGAAAAAGACGGAATTCTGGCAAATTTGCTTATACTTGAAGCTATGGCTTATGCAAACAAATCTCTTGTGGAACTTCAAAAAGAGCTTTATGATTTTGTCGGCTGTAAATTCTATAATGATAGGATTGATAAAAGATTAGAGAATGCAGATGAAATAAAGCCTGTACTGGAAGATTACAAGAATAAACAACAGATAGGAGATTTTAAAGTTAAAAAAATTGATACAAAAGACGGTGTAAAGCTTTATTTTGATGATGATGCAAGCTGGATACTCATACGTCCAAGCGGAACCGAGCCGCTTTTGAGAATTTACTTCGAAAGCGGCAGCCCGCAAAAACTTGATAAACTTAGAAAAACAGTCTGAAAAGCGAAGCAAGAGGATAACGTGGGTCCATGTATGCACTTCTGTTTAATCTATCTGCAACGTTTGATATAATCTGAAATTTTTTATTTTCGTCAAGAGCATCTTTGCAAAATTCGTGAAGGTCAATATTTTTATACTGGTTTTCCTGAAATTCTGTTTTTTTCTTCTGGGCTTTTATCTGTTCTCTTATCCTGTCAAATTCGTTGTTATCAAGGAAAATTCCCCCGCAATTGTTGCAGGTATCTATTTGAACTCCGAATGATTTTGTTTTTATCATAGGTGTATTGCAAGCAGGACAAATCCGTGTTTTAGATTCATCGACAGGCATGAAGTTTTTACCTTCAATAAGCTGTTTTAGCTCCCACACATCATTGACAGATGAAGTGCAGTCCTGAAATTCTCTGCAATCAAAGAATATGCCTCCGCAGTTTTTTGAACAGACATCAAGATTTATACCTTTATCTGTTATAAATACTTTTTGCATTTCACATCCGCAGGCCGGACATTTTATTATGTCTAATGAATCTGTCATTTTTTTATCTTCCTAAAAATACTTTGTCTAATAATTTTAAAAATCTTGAACGGTTTGCTCTGTTCATTTGATTTTGAAGTTCAAGCGCATCAATTTTTGAGCCTATTTCTTCATAGGTTGATGCCAGAAAATCTTGTTGTCTGTCTTTTTCCGTTGCATATTGTTCGCGCATTTTGGTCAATTCGCCATGGTCAAAAAATTTTGAACCGCAGTTGTAGCATTCATCAATTGTTATTTCTTTTTTAATGCTTACGTTATTTTTTACCATATTGTTCCCGCAAACAGGACAAATTCTGGTTTGAGTTTCATCCGTTTTTTCAAAATTTTTGCCCTCAAGCGCATTTTTTAATTCGTCAATATTTTCTGAATGTTCATCAAAGTGTTTTAATTCCTGCCCGTCAAAAAATATACCTCCGCAGCCGTCTAAGCACACATCAAGAGCGGAACCGCTTTCCTGCATATAAACTTTATGCATTGTTTTTCCGCAGGCAGGACAGGTTATGTTTTCTATTGTGTCGTTCATTTTTATCTCCTTTATTTAGAAGGTAGGAAGATAAGAAGGTAAGAAGATAGGCTGTTATTGTTCAAAAAATTTTTTGAACATTTTTATCAGCTTATCTTCCAATCTTCATACCCTCCTATCTTCCGGTTTATTTCACTTCTGCATTTTCAGACAGGTTTTTCAAAATAGTGTAAGATGCATCCCAGCCATTAAGACCGCCTGTTGCTTTGTATTTGGCAATTTGTTTTGCTCTTTCTTTTTTCAATTTAGCCTGTTCTTTTTCCCATTTTGCAAGCTTCTTTTCGCTTGAATTTCTTTCATCAAGTGTCGGCTGAATGTAAGCTGTAAAATTTCTGTATTCCTGACATCCGTATCCTGCTTTTACTTTTGAAGGGTAGTTGTAAGCAAGGTAGTCATAAATATACATTGAGCGCTTGAAGTTATTCGGCTGGCTTTTTAATAAATCCATTGTAGACCCCGGCATTTTGCCTAATACAACAATCATGGCAAGCGGGTTGTAGCCTGCCTGAATCATCAAATCAACACCTGTTATATCTGCATTCATCTGATCTTTTTCTGACATATTATTCAGCGTAAGCTCATTTGCCGCAAGTGCTGTTGTTTCTAAAGATGTGTCTACAAAGCTTCCGGCAATTGCGCTTGTAATATTAGAAACTAATTTCTTTTTAGATGCATTTGCATTTATGAGCGCGCCGAGTTCCTGAGAAATAACTGCGGCAACTTCATTGTCGTTTCCTGTGTAATTAAGATTAGTTTTGCTGATGTAAAGTTCATTATTTGCATTTGATGTGCTGTTTGCAACTTCTGTTTCGGTTACGACAAATTTAGTGTCGGATGGCAGGCTGTTTTTGGTCAAAACCTGTTTACCCACTGTCGGAACTCTGTCTACAGCGCTCCATGTTGCCGAAAATGATGGAGCTGCAAGTGATGCTGCTAAAAATAACGATAGAATAATCTTTTTCATTTTTCTTTTTACCCTTTCCGCCAAATTTTGTTTGACTTATTAAGTTTTTGTCGGAGTTTTTTACCCTTTCCGCCAAATTTTATTTGACTTATTAAATTTTTGTCAGAGTTTTTTTGCCCTTTCCGCCAAATTTTGTTTGACTTATTAAGTTTTTGTCGGAGTTTTTTACCCTTTCCGCCAAATTTTGTTTGACTTATTAAGTTTTTGTCGGAGTTTTTTTGCCCTTTCCGCCAACTTATTAAGTTTTTGTCATATTGCACCAAAACTGCCTATTGATACTTCCAATCTTCTTACCATCTTATCTTCTGATGGTTAATCAGTAAACCTGTATTTAATAAGTGCGAGAATGGCAGTAAATCCGTCTTTCCACGTAATTTTTTTCCCTTCGGAAAATTCGCGTCCGTAATATGAAATCGGAACTTCATACAATCTTGCTTTTCTTTTTAAAACTTTTGCAGTTATTTCGGGTTCAAAATCAAATCTGTCTGACTTAATCTCAATTCCTTTAATGAAATCTGCTTTAAAAGCTTTATAACATGTTTCCATATCGGTTAAGGTTGAACCGTACAAAATATTTGTTAAAAGTGATAAAAATTTGTTCCCTATAAGATGATGAAACATAAATGATCTTGAAGGTTTTCCGCCCGAAAGCCTTGTTCCGTAGCACACATCTGCCTGACCGTCTAATATCAGTTTAATAAGAGGCTCATAGTCAACAGGATCATATTCAAGATCAGCGTCCTGAATTACTATTATATCACCTGTTGCCTCTTTAAATCCTGTTCTTAATGCTGCGCCTTTGCCCTGATTATATTCGTGATACAAAACTTTGTACGGGTATTTTGTGTATAAATCCCTTGTTCCGTCAGTTGAGTAGTCATCTATCAAAATAATTTCTTTATCAAGTCCGCCAAATGGAGCGTTAACAACTTTTTCAATAATCTTATCAAGAGTATTTACTTCATTAAATACGGGAATGAGTATTGTAATCTTTTTCATATAAGCTCCGTTTAAATAAAAATATTTGTATTATTGACAAAAATATTGTACAATAAAAACATAAAGTTGTAAAATGTGGTTATAGTAAACGGATTAAGAAAAATTATGATGATTCAGTGTGATAAAGATAATTTTAAAAAAGGAATAACTCTTTTAGAAGACAGAGATTATAACGGTGCTGTTGAATATTTTACGGATTTGGAAAAAATTTATAAAGAACAAAATTCAGGTGTAAATATTTCAATAGTTTTAAGTTTTATTTCTATGGCAAAATATTTGGCAGATAAAAATAATTATAAAACAGTATTAAAAACTCTTGCGGATGCTGCATATCTTGCGGATTACCATAAAAGCTCAACTGCAGGAATAGTTAATGAATATGCACTCGGCACGGTTTATTATGGTGAAAATCAATTTCAGCTTGCTTTGAAGCATTTTGATAATGCAAAAAATTTATCTGTTAACAACGGAGATGAACTTTCAGTTATAGGTTATGTATTAACCAGAATAAAGCAGATAAAAGGCGGAGAAAGCTTTTCGCATCCTGCAATAAGTGACCCTCTTGTATCTCTTGTAAAAATCGGCAGATCAATCAGTGCCGTAACTGATATTGACGTGCTTTTAAAAGTTATTGCGGAAGAAACTCGGGTTGCAATTCAGGCTGACAGATGCACGGTTTTTCTTCTTGATAAAGAGAAAAATGAACTCTGGAGCAAAGTAGCTTTAGGCATGGACAGTAAGGAAATCAGATTTCCTGCTGATAAAGGTCTTGCAGGTTATGTTGTAAAGACCGGTGAACCATTAAATATTCCGGATGCATACAGCGATCCGAGATTTAATCCTGATGTTGACAGGGAAACAGGGTATAAAACAAAAACAATACTTTGTCTGCCGATAAAAAATAACAATCAGGAAATTATCGGAGCATTTCAGGTATTGAATAAAAATAAGGGTGTTTTTACAAAAGGAGATGAGGATTTGCTTGTTGCAATAGGCGGCAGCGCTTCAATTGCTCTTGAAAATGCCCAGTTATTTGAACAGCAGAAAGAACTTTATAAAGAACAAAAAATTCTTTTTGAAAGTTTTATAGATACTCTGGCAACCTCAATAGATGCCCGTGACAAAATTACTGCAGGTCATTCAAGCCGTGTAAAACTTTATTCCATACTTCTTGTTGAGCAGTTGGGATGTGATGCGAAATTTAAAGAACTTGTTGAAAAAGCCGCAATTTTACATGATATAGGCAAAATCGGGATAAGAGATTCCGTCCTTCAAAAAGAAGGCAAACTGACCGATGAAGAATATAAACATATACAGGAACATGTTAAAATTACACATGATATTTTGGAAAAAATCCATACTTCCGAAGATTTTAAAATGATAACCGAATTTGCCTGCTCACATCATGAAAAATACGACGGCACAGGTTATTACAGACATCTTAAAGGTGAAGATATCCCGTATGGCGGCAGAATTCTTGCTGTTGCAGATGTATTTGATGCCATTACATCCAAAAGACATTACCGTGAAAAAATGCCTATTAAAAACGTAATTGATATTTTAATAAGCGGCAGGGACAAACATTTTGACGGGAAACTTGTAGATGAGTTTTTGAAAATTCCGGTTGACAAAATAATTAACGTATTTTTGACGGAAAATCATCATTCGTTTAAAGATGAAGATAGGGAAATATTAAGCCGGTATAATTTAAAAGATATCTATGATTTTCTGTCAAATCCCGATGAAAATGAACAAAATAAGCATATTGCTGAATTGTTTAATTTCTATTATTCAGGTACAATAAATAATGATGAGGATTTGTAATTTATTAATGCAAAAATTTTTAGGTTTAATTTTTATATCAGCATTAACGGTTTTGCCTGCATCGGCAGAGAATCTTTTTGATACAATTCAGCCTGCAAATCCTCTTGCTCCGCGCAATATTACAAATTCAATTGCGCTGCCTGTGAAAAAAGCTACTCTGACACGCAACAGTATTCATAACCAGTATGCCATAGCCATTGGTCGGTTTATGCAGAGTAATGTAAAATCTGCTTATACTGATTTTAAAATTCTAATTGAAACAATGGACAAAAATGATTATGCTTATATGAAAATGGCTGAAAATATGGCAGATATCGGTTTTTTTAATTTGTGTGATCTTGCAGCTTCCAGAATTGATGATAAGGCATTATCCGATTTTTTGATAGAAGATATAAAACTTTATTACTATCCTTCCGGAAAATTAAAAACGGATGATGAAATTTATCTCGGGGAAGTTTTTTCAAATATTCTCTACAACGACCAGAGCCGTGAAGCAACATCAGAGCTCGTGAAAAATTCAGGACTTCTTGCAAATTCCGATTATGCCAATTATATCGCGGCTTTAGGATATTTAAAATCAAATGATTTTATCAATGCGGACAAATATATTGATACTGCAATTTCTATGAACCCGCAGAATATTAATTATAAGAAACTAAAGGCAGAAATTTTATCACAGGGCAAAAAGCCGAAAAATTCATTAAAAATGATAGAATATATAAAGTCTCAGCCTCTTTATACTGTAGATTTTACGAGAAAAGTTAATTCTCTTGAACAATATGTCTTGTACAAGGGTAATAAAGATTACGAACAAAAAATGTATCATCTCGGTTTCTACTATTACTATGAAAATGAACCCGCAAAGGCTGTGCGCACACTGCAGGGTGCTTTAACTTCAAAAAAGAAGCATAATAAAGATGTTTATGCATTATTGTCGCGTGTTTATTTTGATATGCAGGATTACGAAAAGGCGCAGGATAATGCTTTAAAAGCTCTTAAAATTAACGGCAACAATTCTTTTGCTTTACTGGTTTTAGGAGATTTGAGCTATAGAAATAAAGATTACAAAACCGCACTGAAATATTATCGTGATGCTGAATCCAATGACAAAAATTCTTCAATATGCGCGGTAAAGGTCGCGCAAACTTACGAACAGCTGGGCAAAGAAAAAAAAGCTATGGAAATTTATGAAAAAATCTTGAAGAATTTTAATGATGCATATATGGCTTACTATAAAATTGCTCTCAAAGATAAATCCAGAGAAACGGCTTATCTTAAAAAAGCTATAGCATTAAATATCGGTTTTAAAGATGCATGGCTTGATTTAGCGCGCGTGTCAATGGAAAAACAGGATTTCACAGCTGCACGTGAATATTTAGGAATTGCCGGCTATATTGACGAAAATTATTTTAGATATTATTATTATCAAGGACTACTTGCAAAAAATCAGGGAATGGAACAGGATGCTTTAAAATATTTTAAAAAATCCCTGCTTTTAAATCCTGATTTTGCACCTGCTAAAGAGGAATTAAAACTATGAAAAAAAATATTCTTATTGTAGAAGATCATGAATTAACAAGATTTGGCTTGAGAACAACTTTTGAAGGAGTTGATTATATTGAAAAGATTTATGAAGCCGATTCTGCCGAAACTGCAATTGAGATATTTAATAATAATAAAATTGATATTATTATCATGGATCTCGGGCTGCCAAATATGAACGGCATTGAGGCTACTCAAAAAATCAGATCTCTGGATAAGGATGTAAAAATAGTTATTTTAACATCTCATAACGATGAAAAAGAAGTATTAAACAGTCTTAAAGCAGGGGCAAATGCATACTGCTCAAAAGAAATTAATCCACAGCGTCTTATTCAGGTCGTACAATCCGTTGCAGACGGAGCTGCCTGGTTTGATCCGAGTATTGCACATATTGTATTGCAAGCAAGCACAAATTCACCTTCATTCGAAGATGCGGAAGATAACAGAAAAAATTATGATTTAACTTCGCGTGAAGCCCAGATTTTGAAGCTTATGACAGAAGGTTACAGCAATATGGAAATTGCACAGATTCTTGTTATCAGCATAAATACTACAAAAGCCCATGTTGCAAACATTTTACAGAAATTGGAAGTGGATGACCGTTTACAGGCTGCTTTAAAGGCTCTTAAGAATAAAATAGTATAACAAAAGGATAAAAAATAATGTCAGGTTTGACAAATGTTCTTTTAGTTGATGATAATGCAAAATATTTGAAAGATGCTCTGCCCTTTTACGGGTATGAAGTTACATCTGTGTGTGACGGGGTTGAGGCATTAAAAGAATTGTCATCAAAGAATAAAAAATTTGACATTATTCTTCTTGATGTTATGATGCCTAATATGAACGGATGGGAAACTCTTAAAGCTATCCGTGCAAAAAATGATACAAAACATTTACCTGTAATAATGCTTACAGCTGTTAATGATGATCAGAAAATGGTTTCCGGTTTAAAAATCGGGGCCGATGACTATATTGTAAAACCATTTGTACTGCCCAATCTTCTCGCCCGCATGGAAGCTGTTTTGAGACGGGCAAATATAAATAAAGAAATGTCCTTAAATATTTCGCACAAAAAAAATTTAATAACCTCTTTAACTTCAAAAGAAAAAGAAGTGTTACAAATGGCAGCAAAAGGGGAAAGTAATAAGCAGATTGCAGAAAGATTATTTGTAAAGGAAGTTACGGTAAAAACGCATTTAAACAGTATTTTTAAGAAATTGAAGGTTGCGAACAGAACGCAGGCAGTGCTGCTTGCGCTTCAAACAGAATTAATATAAGGAGAATAAATATACATGATTGATTATACAAAAGAAGAATTGATTGAATTATTGAAAAAGAACCCTGAGAAATTTAATGAATGGAAAGTTGAGCAGGAAGAAGTTGATTTATCGGAAGTTGATTTTTCCGGAATAAATCTTGCTGAAATTGATTTTGCTGATGTTGACTTAAATTCAAGTTCTTTTGCAGATTGCAGTTTATCTTTTGTAAATTTTACGAATGCAGATTTAACATCTGTGGATTTTACCCGTGCAAGAGTTTTGGAATGTGATTTTACCGATGCGCTTTTAACAGGAGCAGATTGCAGCTATGCAGAAATGACTTATTGTAATTTTTCTGACAGCGATATGGCTGGCTGTATTTTATCAGAAACTGATTTGTCTAATTCTGATTTGACATCATCGGTTAATTTAAATGCGGCAAGATATGACGAAGATACAATCTGGCCGGATGACGATTTGCTTCCCGAGGACTTTGACGGAGCAAGCCACAGGGATTTGTCGTCTTTGCAGGATGAAGAAGACGAAGTGGCTTCTGATTGGTAGATATTAGATTTATAACGGCGAAAGGATATTAGATTTATATTGAGGATTGTAAACCTCGAGGGTGAACGGGGGGGGGCTTAGCCAGCCAGTGGTTATGAAGTCAAGAGGTCAGGCAATTTAGAAGGTAAGAAGGTAGGAAGCTTGGAAGGTAAGCTATTTACATTAAAAAGCCTATCTTCTAATCCTCCTACCCTCCTATCTTCAAATAATCATTCCGGTGGGAATGCTTTGCTTATCCCATCATACTAGCCGACGGATGTCAGGAAGGCAGGAGGTCAAGCGAATTTAGAGGGTAAGAAGATAGGAAGCTTGGAAGGTAAGCCATTTACATTAAAAAGCCTATCTTCTAATCCTCCTACCCTCCTATCTTCTAATTATCCCTCACCCCTGCCCTCTCCCACAGGAGAGGGAGTATGTAGGGTGGGATAAGCGCAAGCGTTCCCACCTTATGTGGTTGCTGGATGGCAAGCCAATTATAGGGTAAGAAGATATGAAGGTATGAGGGTAGGCTATTATCAGAAAATAGCCTATCTTCTAATCCTCCTACCCTCCTATCTTCTGGTAATTCGCCCTCACCCCAACCCTCTCCCACAGGAGAGGGAGCTTTTCGTCATTCCGTAACAAGTTCGAAATGACATTATGTCTGTTGTTCGAAAATAGCGGGTGTAAACTGCGATATAAATCCCCTTGACTAAGGCTTTTTAGCACGTACAATATACTTGTATATAACCGAAGGGAGTATAGAAAATGTTGGATCGTATACAAGTTACAAAAGAAGTAGAAGAAATGTGCTGCGTAAAACGCGGTGTTAAAGGCGAGCCTGCTCCTATCCCTCAAGAAGGTGATTGGACTAAAGTTAAAGAAATTAAAGAAATTTCAGGCTTGACTCACGGCTGCGGCTGTTGTGCTCCGCAGCAAGGTACCTGCAAATTAACTCTTAATGTTAAAGACGGTATTATTCAGGAAGCACTTGTTGAAACACTCGGCTGCTCAGGTATGACTCACTCTGCTGCTATGGCTGCAGAAATTCTTCCCGGCAAAACAATACTTGAAGCTTTAAATACAGACCTTGTTTGTGACGCTATTAACGTTGCAATGAGAGAATTGTTCCTCCAGATTGTTTACGGAAGAACCCAGACAGCTTTCTCAGATAAAGGACTTCCTGTCGGCGCAGGGCTTGAAGATTTAGGCAAAGGTCTCCGCTCACAGGTTGGTACTATCTATTCAACTAAGCAAAAAGGACCCAGATATCTTGAACTTGCAGAAGGTTACGTTCTTGAATTAGGCCTTGATAAGAATGATGAAATCATCGGATACAAATTTGTTCACATGGGCAAATTTATGGATGCCGTTAAAAAAGGCATGGATCCGAAAGAAGCTCTTGAAAAATTCACAAGCACTTACGGCAGATTTGCTGATGCAGTGAA
>CALURE010000017.1 GCA_944323095.1 Candidatus Gastranaerophilales bacterium | reverse complement strand
ATTCGGCTGTTCAGTTTACACCTATTCAGGCGCTACCATAATCATACTTGGAAAATATTCAATTGCAAGGGGTTTGAACATGTTTTTTAATCAGAATACCGGCATTTCTTTATGAATGTTTTTATAAAAACGGCACACTAACAATATTTGCTTGCATCTTAAAAAATCTTTATTTAAGCAACTTTTCGCTAATTTGTAAATTTTTCTTAATATTTTTAATAAGTTTAATTTTTAATTAAACATTTTTATTTGCATTTTAGTTTTTTATCCCATCCTAATCCATCACAGTGCAGATAATCCATATTTTCATTGTAAATTACCCAGGCAGTGCAGCCATAACCGTTATATGCTCCGCTCTTTCCGTGGACACATGATGTGTCAAACGGACGACTTGTATCTCCTTTATAGCCTAGTGGTCTTATACCAGTTCTGGTTATTTCAAAAAAGAAAATATCATGACCTATGGAATTTGGCCCTTTATCTCCGTTTAAATCTACTGATAAATCTCCGCATTTATTATTTTCAGAACAAGATGTATTTGCATTTGTCTGCAGCCATGTTGATCTTATGATTGTACCGTCATTAAAGTTCCATGTACGTTTAAGACCGCCATTATTCGAAAGTTGAGTTTTTTTGTCCATTCCGTAAACTTTTTTGATATTAGTCCCTTCTTGAAGTCTTATATTTATAAATTCTGCATACCTTTTCCAGAAAAGCTGTTTGCTTGCATCCTTTGCATCAATTTCTTCCTGTGTTGAAGAATCATCTTCTGTAAAAGAATTTGTAAGTCCCCAGGTATCTGTGGTTCCATATTTTTCTTCTACCAGTCTTGCAGCATTTTCCATAACGGTATAAAATTTTTTTAATTTAGTTGTGTATTCTTTTTCTCTGTACTGTTGTATTAATGACGGTAGAGTCAATGCCGCAACAACTCCGATAATTCCTAATGTTATCAAGACTTCTGCCAATGTAAACGCGGCTTTCTTTTTTAGTGAAGTGTGAAGAGTGAAACGCATTTCCCTCGCCCCTTGCGGGAGAGGCAGCGTAGCCGCTGCATCCGACAAACCGGCCTTGCATAAACTTTCTATTTCATTGCGAGGTTCTTTTGAACCGAAGCAATCCAGCTTATTATTAAATTCAGATTGATATCCATCATCCTGAATTTCAAAACTTTCAGTATTACCTTCTAATTTTTGAATAACGAGATCCCGAAACAAGTTCGGGATGACATTAAAGCTAAAAAACTTTGTTACATCAACATCCTGTCGGGGGGGGGGCAGCTCAAAGCTTCTCTATACAACATTTTTCATCCTCCTAAATTTTTCTTTCTTTTTCATTATTTACGATTTTATGTTATTTGTCAATTGTTAATTTTTTTTACGAGTTTTTTTATATTTTGAAATCAGACGGGAATAATATACTTAATATATATAGGTATATATTAAGGAGATGTTCTATGGCAATAAGAGTTGACGGTATAGAATCAGAAGACGAATTAAGAAAGGCGCAGGCTGCTGCTCAGGCGCAGGGAACATCTATTACAAATTATAATGAATGGTCTGAAATATTAAGTGAATTTCAGAAAAACGGGATTGAATCTACAGGCTCTTATGCCGGTGACAAAGCAAGAATGCAGGAAGTTCAGGCGGCTGTTGAAGAATATGTTGCCCAATTGCAGCAGCAGGAAAAAATTCAGCAAAATACACCTGATAATAAAGAAAGTGAAAAAGTTCAAAAATCATCTGAAACTGATAGAAATCAGGAAATGAAAGCTACTGTCGCAAATGCAACAAGTTCTCAGATTATGGCTGATTATATGAAGTATTATCATATGTTGATGTAGGATGTAAATAAATTTTTGATAAAAACTTATCGCTATAAAAATTTTGTCATCATGAATTTATTTCAGGATCTCAAAAAGATTCTGAAACAGGTTCACAATGACATATAGAAAAATTTTATGGCGATGTTACTTAAACACTTTCACCCTGTTAAACGGCCAGAAAAGTATAACTGCGCGGCCTATAAATCTGTCTTCAGGTAAAAAGCCCCACCATCTGCCGTCATAGGAATTTCCTCTGTTGTCTCCCATCATAAGGTATTTGTGTTCGGGGATAACAATCGGCCCGCAAATCATTTCTTTTGTGCAGGGTTTTCCGTAATATTCTCCGTTAATATAAGGTTCATTAAGAGGCTTGTCATTTATATATACTGTACTTTTCCCTAGTTTATCAGTCTTAATTTCAAATTTATCTCCTGGCATACCTATAACACGTTTTATGTATGCTATATCTTTGCAGAAAAATCCGGTTAAACGTGAAAATACCCGCCACGGAGTGTTCGGAAGCTTTTCAAACGGAGGGTAAAATACCATAATGTCTCCGCGTTTCGGGGTGGTATAAAATCTTGAAAATCTCTCTACAATAATCCTGTCGCCTTCAAGCAAAGTAGGATGCATTGAGGCGGAAGGTATCCAGCGGATTTCTGCTATAAAAAATCTTATAATTATGACCATTACAATGACAAAAACTATGGTTTCAATTGTTTCTCTTACTGCAGGATTAATTTTTAAATAATTTTCTTTAATTTTTTTTATTAATTCTTTTATTTTATTCATTTGCTATAAGTCCTAAAAGGTCTGTCAAAGCTGTTTTATAAATGTTATTTTCTAGATGTTTAATTTCTTGTAAAGCTTTCTCAATGTAATTATTTAATAAAAGACGAGTTTTTTCAATACCGTTTTCACAATTTTCGACACTTCCCGCAAAAATTACCGGAGCAGTATATATTCCCTCATTAATATCCGATTTTGTAGTTTTTATGTTAATTATATCATCCCTGATTTGAAAGGCTATACCAAAGTTTTTTGCAAATTCGTTAGCTTTTTCTTTTGCATTTGCAATCATCAGACTTGAACAAACGGCTGTTTCAAATAGTTTCGCTGTTTTTTGCTCTGTTTTTTCTATGTAATTTTTAATTGTCGGCATTTTAAATTTATTCATCTGCTGGTTAATTTCTCCTTTTGTCATACAGGCTAGTGTGTCGGAAAACATTTCTATCAGCGGAATTGAGTTAAGTTTTGCAATATCTCTTAAAGCTTTTGAAAGCAGGTAATCTCCTGTAATTATAGCAAGTTTATTGTCAAATTCATTATTAATTGTTTTTGTATTTCGTCTTGCCAAACTTTCATCTATTACATCATCGTGAATTAATGATGCATTATGAACAAGTTCGACTGCTGTTTGCAGAATAATTTGTTTTCGATCTATATTTAACCCGAGGGCTTTGAGGTATAAAAAAGAGACAAGCGGTCTTATATGTTTTGAGTGTGCATTAAGAATGTCGAAAAGTTTTGATTTTAGTGGTTCCTGAATGTTTATTCCTTCTGTTAATCCCCTTGAAACCTGCTCTATCTCCTCTTTTACAGTCTCTATAATTTTTGAATATTGTTCATTAAAACTCATATAAAATATATTAACATAAATATTTTGAAAATACTCTCTTGCTTAATCCTTCTTTCAGGAGAGGGCAAAATAATATAGGCTGGATTGCTTCGCTAATGCTCGCAATGACATTTAACATTCAACACCTATTTATCGGGTGCAGCTCGTAGGGTTAAATAAGCCCTCACCCCAGCCCTCTCCCATAGGAGAGGGAGTATTTAGTTCGTAGGGTGGGATAAGCATAGCGTTCCCACCCTGCATATTTCATTCAATGTCGTATGTTTTTATGGATGGAGCGGCTACATTCCAAAAAAAACGACAAACTGTATGCTTGTCGTTGGAAAATCAATAGGAAAAAGGGAAAGGAAAAATTTGTTTCCATCAAAGTTTGTAAAACTTTAATGTTCTTTGTTGGGCGGCTACGCTCCTCTTTAGTTTAGACCTGTCAGGTTTATACAACCCTCAGGTGGTGGGTGGAGCGGCTACGCTCCTCTTTAGTTTAGACCTGTCAGGCTTATACAACCCTCAGGTGGCGGGTGGAGCGGCTACGCTCCTCTTTAGTTTAGGCCTGTCGGGTTTATACAACCCTCAGGTGGCGGGTGGAGCGGCTACGCTCCCTAGCCGAATGTTTTGAATGTAGATTCAGTATTTTTTTCGATAACTTTCTGAACAGCATCCATTTCTGTAGATATTGCATCCTGTTCTGTATCTAACTGTTTTAATCTCAATTCAAGGTTTTTATCCTGAGCCTGTACGATTTCAATTTTGGCATTTATCTGATCAATTGCCTGATCATATTCGTATTTTTCATATTCGTACTGGTTCATAGCATCTTCATAGGCATCCTGATCTGTTGCTGTAGAAGTTGTTAATGCATAAGTTACATTATTACCTGATGCGTCAGGGATTGTAATGTTGATGTAGCGGCCGGAACTGTCTTTTTCCATTTTGCAGTCTTCAACGGCTTTTACTTCTTCAGTTTTTGTTTCACTGCCTATAGTGTAGCAGTTAATATTTGACTGTGAATTTTTGGTATTACTATCATAAATAGCATTTTTTAAATCAGATAGTTTGTAGAAATATGGTGTATATTCACCTGTTGTTGTATTTTTAATATATCGAACCATATAATCACCTGCGCCGTATTTGTTTTGAAGAAGGCTGATGTATTGTTCTTCTTCTTTTTGCAGGTTTGCTACCTGATCTGCTGATAATGTTTGCAGGTATTCATCATCACTATTAATTGCAATGGTTTTACCTTCAGTATCAACAGCGGTTCCTGTTGTAAAATCAGCTGAAGTATAATACTTTTTATCTGCCGGATTATAATAAGCTGTTGTGCCGTCGATGTCATAAGTAATTGCAGCCCCCATTTTTCTGAGAGTTTGAGAGCCTACATTATATGTAGTTCCTGCGGCAATTTCTGTAACAATACTGGTTGCTGCGGAGACAACTGAAAAGTCGTCATTCCACTGTCTTATGTAGCTTACTGTATAGGTGCCATCAGTTTGTGCAATCATTGCAGTAATCTGGTTTGTTAATGCACCGTCTTCGAAGCTGTACACTGTTTTAGTGTAGTCGTCGACAGACGGAGGTACAGGTACTGACATACCGAGCAAATCGTTATAATAATTTGCTGACTGGTTTGACAATGTTGTACGTTGTTGGTTAATCTGTTGACCTTCGTACTCAACATTGGTTTTTCTGGCTGTCAGACCTAAAAATCTAGCTTGTGACGCTGCCATTCCCATTTCTGTCGATCTTCCTTTCTTGTTTCTTAGTACTCGTATTTTAGTTATCGACACATGAGTTTTAAAACTTTAATCATGTTTTAAAACATGTTAAGATTTTGTAACATTTTAAGTTTGAGATCTATTTCTAAAACGGTCTGAAATGTAGGCCAGTATTGCTCCTCCAATTTCTTCATTCGGATCAAAATTTGAGGTTTGCGGGTGCAGCGAATTTTGAATAAGCATTTTAACAAGCGGACCGAATGCATCCGGAACTTGAGTTTTTCTGTAAATCCCTGCCAGATATGTTTGAATATTGGGCGATGTGGTGTTGTTGAAGCGTGATAAAACCGGATACATTTTATCAATACCTTTTACACCGTTATCAAGCATTTCGTTTAGTATATGCAGTGTTTCAACTATTTGTGTTTCGTTGTTTGAGTGTGCCAGAATATCCGTTAAATATGGCAGTGCTGCTTCTTTTTGCGAAACAAAGCAATCAACCTTTTTTTTATCAACAATTGTATAATTTCTGCTTCCAGATGGGAGCAGGCAGGGTTGATAAGCAGGTATTGTATTGTAATATGGTACTTGTGAAATTGCAAAGTAGTTATACATTTTTACCTCTATGAATATACAAACGGCGGGCCGTTTTTGATTTCCAGCAATATATTATCTGCCATAACTTTTAATTCTTCTTTTGGTTTTCCGTTTTGAGCCTGTTTGTAAAATTCATCTACAAGCGGCTGAATTGCGGCTTCTTTTTTTGATTTAAAGTTCCTTAATTCAGTTGAAACAAGCCTGTTTTGCAAATCTATTTCTGTTTGTGCATTGAGTTTTTTTACCTGAACTTCTTTTATGGCATCTCCTGCAAGTTTTCCGCCGTAGCTCAGTGCTGTGATAGCTGTAACACCGAAAAATAACTGTTTAAATTGTTTGTTATTAGTATCCAGAAGCCAGTTGTAGAAAAATGCTCTGTAATCATCAACGTGGGAATAGAATGTAGGTTTCGGGGTTCCGTCGCCTCCTATTGTTTCGTTAACCTTGGTTGTTGATGTTTCTGATTTTTTTATAAGTTTCTGAGAAAATTCTTCTATATCTGTTTTATTCCAGTTAAGTTGTGAAAGATATTTTTTTATTGTATCTGTATCGGCATCTATGGATTGAAAATATGCTTCTAAAACCTTTTTATCCTGTTCTTTAGTGTTATTTGTAGAATTTTTTACTATATTACTTATTAAATTTTTGGTGTTATTTACATAGTTTTCTAACATTTTTTTGCTTTTGCTGAGGTTTTTCAGTGATAAAAATCCGAGTCCTATAATGGCTCCGACTGTTCCTGCACCTAGAAGAAAATAGTTCATACTGCTTTTATTTTCGGATTTATTGTTTCCGGTAAACGATGTGTGTCTGCCGAAATTTGGTAAAATTTTATCTTTATCGCCTGAGAGATATTTTTCAAATTCGTTTGCCTTTTCAGACAGCATGGTTCTGGTAATTTGAATTTTACCGGCAAATGATTGTGTTTCGATATTGATGAGCTTTTCCTGCATATTTTTTTGAATGTCTGCTTCACGTTTTTTTACCCAGACCTCTTTAAATCCGTCAAAGAATGTTTTTCCCATAAATGCCATGGCACTCAGGGTAAGCACTCCTGTGCCGGCAAGTATAGTTTTTCTTGTAGGGCTTGCAATCATCTGGTAAAGCGCCTGATGTTTTTCATCGTTTAAGGCGACATTTCTGGTGAGCTGGGGGAGTCTTTTTTCATCGGAAATTTTTAAATTAATACGTGTATTTCTTTTTACGAAAGCCGACAGAAGTGCAATTACACCCATAACTCCCACCGCTATTGCACTAATCGGTAAAATACTTTTTTCAGGAGAGTTATTTTTTTCGTAGAGTCTTGAGGGCATTCTGGAGTTTTCTGAAATAACAAGGGTGTCACAGGTATCCTGAAGATTTATTTTGTTGTCAGGACAGTCTTTTATAAAATTATTAACCAGCACACCTTCTTTAGTTTCTGTATTTGCACGTTTTTGTGTAGTTGTTAGATTTTTTTGCTGTCTTAAAGTTTCGCTGTCTCTAAGCGGGTTAATTGTCATTTTCTTCTAAATCCTTTTCGTTTTGAGTTAGTTTTTTATATAAATCATGTATAAATGTTTTTAATTCAAAAGCCTTTTTGGCTTCATCAATTTGTTTGTCGTCGTTGTCTGCATCCATTGGCTGAAATATTGAGAAAAGTGATTTTACTTTCTTTTTCAAATCTTTGAAAGCCTCTGATATTTTCTTTTCTATTGAGGTCTTTAATTCACCAAGCATTGCAGTTAATTTATCTGAAATGTCAGCGAGTTTTTGCTGTATGTTTTGAATTGTTTGTGTAATTGCCGCCGGAAGATTGGCTGTTGTTCTTAAAATTCCGCCAATGACCGTATTTAATGCAAAATTAACAGGTTTAGCAATTATTGCCGGTGTGTTATTTGAAAAAAATTGTGCAATATTTGCCAATCTCTGGCTTGAATTCATTAGGGCATTTTGAAAAGCCTGAACATTTTTGGCGAAAATCTGAGCATCCTGTTCGCGTTGTAATTTCGCATTTTGTTGTGCTTTTAAAAATGCACCGATGGCGGCACATTCATTCCAGCTCATTTCACCCGGTTTTGCCGAAAAATCAGCTTTTCTCATTCCGCCTCCGCCCATGCCGTTACATATAGGGCAGGCGCCTTGAGGAAGTCCGTGCGGGCAGGTGCCTATTCTTGCATTATTTGCATGTACGGTGTTCAGTGACAATAAAAAATCCTCCAGCTTTTAAATACAAGAGGACACCTTTAGAAAAATATATCTTATTTAGCCGTGCTCGCGGCAGATAAGTTTTTCTATGAGTGTTCCGGCTTTTACGGCTGCGGCACAGCTGGAGATATTCACTCCATTTCCTCTTTTTTTTAGAGTATGACAACCAAAAATTCATGTCAATTTAATTTATATAAATATTAATGAAATTTATCAATATTGTTTTATAATTTTTGTCATGATAATATTTGTACGGTTATGGATTTAAACAATTTTGCAATTTGTTATAACTCTCAAATAGCTCATTCTGTGGAAACTAAAGATATTTTGTATAAATTTTTACGCAAAAAAAATGTTTCCGTTGATGTTGTTGATATTGACGGTTTGAAGCAGGGGTTTGATTTTGTATTTGTTGTTGGAGGTGACGGTACAATATTAAAAACAGCAAGGTTTTATGCGAAATATAAAACTCCTGTTTTCGGTATAAATCTTGGCAGGCTCGGCTTTTTGTCCCAATCTTCAAGGGAAAAAATAGAAAATTCAGTTGAGAAAATATTTTCAGGCAGGTTCTATATTCAGGACAGGTTAATGCTTAAAAGCGGTGATTATACCGCATTAAATGATTTTGTAATAAAGGGGTGTGATCTTGGCAGAACTTCAAGATTTTCTTTAAAAATTAATGATAAACCTGTGTGTGACTATCTTGCAGACGGTATAATTATTTCGACACCTACAGGTTCGACGGCATACTGTCTTTCAGCAGGCGGTCCTGTTTTATCCCCGCTTCTCAAAGCATTTGTAATTGTTCCAATATGTCCTCATACGTTAAGTGCGCGTCCGCTTGTTGTGCCTGAAACAGAAAAAATTACCGTTTGTACGGATAACGAAAATAAATACGTCTTGTCTGCTGACGGACAGGAACTTTATGAAATAGAAAAACAGACAGATATTGTAAAAGCAGATTATGATGCCAGATTAGCGCTGCTGGAAGATTCAGAGTTTTATTCAGTTCTGACAAATAAATTACACTGGGCTATGCCTCCGGCTTATATAAATTAATTAAAGGCATGCTATTTTTGCCGTAATATCAGCATTTTGACGATTTATATTAAAATTTGTTCATAATTATAAGTGAAATTATTGTACTTTTTTTCTATTTAAAATAGTATGTTATTATATTATTGCAGATAAAATAATCATAATTACATAAAGAGGTAAAACAGTGGAAAATTTTGTATCAGATATCTTTGCTAAAAAAGATGAAACAACAAGCAATGATCAAGCTCAAAGGTCTCCTATAAACCCTACTAATATTAAAGTAATAGGTGTCGGCGGCGGCGGCGGAAATGCCGTTAACCGTATGATTAAAGCAGGACTTTCAGGAGTAGAATTCTGGCTTATGAATACCGACTTGCAGGTTTTGGAATACGGCCAGACTAAAAACAGAATTCAATTAGGCGCTAAATCAACTAACGGTTTAGGCGCAGGCGGCGATCCTTCAGTAGGAGAAAAAGCTGCAGAAGAAGCTCAACAGGAAATTACAGAAGCACTTGACGGTGCTGATATGGTATTTATAACAGCAGGTATGGGCGGCGGAACAGGAACCGGTGCAGCTCCGGTTGTTGCTAAAATTGCTAAAGAATTAGGAATTTTAACAATTGCAGTTGTTACAAAACCGTTTACCTGGGAAGGACGTAAAAGACAAAATCAGGCTAATCAGGGTTTGGAAAAACTTAGAGAAGCTGTAGATGCTGTTATAGTTGTTCCTAACGATAAACTGCTTCAGGTTGTTGACAGACAGGTTTCTTTAACAGAATCATTTATTATTGTAGATGAAGTTCTTTTAAGAGGTGTTCAGGGTATTTCTGATATCATTACTGTTCCCGGACTTATTAACGTTGACTTTGCTGATGTTAAATGTGTTATGCAGGCATCTGGTTCGGCTCTTATGGGTATCGGCCGCGGTCAGGGTGAAGGCAGAGCTGTTAAAGCTGCTGAAATCGCTATTAATTCACAGCTGCTTGAATCTTCAATTAATGGTGCAACCGGTGTAATTGTTAATATTACAGGCGGACCTGATATGACACTTCACGAAATTTCTGATGCTGCAAATATTATTCATGATGCTGTTAATGATGACGCTACTGTTATTATCGGTACTGCAGTTAATGAAAATATTCAAGGTGAAATTCAGATTACAGTAATTGCAACCGGATTTGAAATGAAAGCTGACAAACCGGAAGAAAAGAAAGAAGTAAAACAGTTGAGTGCTTCTGACTTTTTTGCAGGAACTTTTAATTCAAATTCAAATTTAAGTTCACAGCCCCAGCAGACTGTAAGAAGATCATCAATGCCTGATGTGTCTCCGAGTTTCACTAATATTGAAATTCCGGATTTCTTAAAGAAATAGTGGAGTTATAAGCAGTTAAGAATTAAATCACACTAACTAAAGCTGGAAGATGAAAAAGAAAAAAGAGAACTGGTTATTATCGGTTCTCTTTTTTGTGTATTAATATAATATTTGTAACGAAATGTAAATATAAGTTAAAAATGCCTGAAAGTCTTGCTCTGCTTCTTATAAAATATGATTTTGACTGTAAGCCTCATGACAATTATTTCGTCCGAAAATTTTTATTAAATACATAGGGGATAATAAAAATAAAAAAAAAGGGGAAATTAAGATGACTGAACAAGGTTTATTTGGAGTAAACGGTTTAGGTTTTGGCGCTTATCCGTTTCAGCAGATACAGGTTGTATCACAAGGAACATCAAATGTAACACCGTTATTTAATTCGGAAACTATCTCTCAAAAAATAGCTTCTCTTAGCACAAATGTGGGTAAATTAGAAAAAATGCTTAAAGAGTCAGGCAAAGAATTATCTAAGGCTGAACGTAAAAAATATGAAAATGCTATTCAACAGGGAAAAAACGAGATAACGCGGCTTAAATCAAAAATGGAACAGGTTAAGATTAATCCAATAACATCTAATAATGGTGTTCCTGAAATTGTGAAAAATGAACGCGGTACTTATGATGTAAAATTTGACGGTCAACCAAATAGAACGTTTACAACAAAAGATGATGCTAAAAAATTTGTTGATAAACAATTAAGAATTAAAAATTCACAGGTTTATCCGCATATGTCAGGCCAAACCTATGCTAATATGCTGGATACTTCTGCTCCTGTAAGGCAGAAAAATACGGCAGGCACTCCTTCTCCCTGGAGTCAGGGTGCATGGGATTCACAGCGTGTAGATTTAGTCGGTGAAGCACCGGCAGATGTCAGCAAGCCTAAAAAGAAACCGTATGTTACACCGGAAGTTACAGTAAAAACAAATAAACCAAAAGGATTTTTTGGAAATATTAAAAATGCAGTTAAAGGTAAAAAAGGAAAGGCAGCACTGGTCGCCGCAGGAATTGCTGTTGTTGCAGGAGCAATTGCGTTATTCAATGGAAAAGATGATAATAAAGTAAAAAAAGAAGAACCGGTAAAACCAATAGTTGAAGAACCGGTAACTGAAGAGATTTCCGAACAGCAGGAAGTGATTGAACCTGAAAAGGAAAATCAGCCGGAAAATTTAGCGGATGTTACCCAAACAATGCCGGTTGCACCTGTAGAAGAAGCCGCACAACCGGAAAATGAAAGCCAGCTAGAGAATTTAGCAGATGTTACCCAAACAATGCCGGCTGCATCTGTAGAAGAAGCTGCACAACCGGAAAGCGAACAGACCGCAAATGGCGAATATGAAGTTAAAAAAGGTGATTCTGTATGGAAAATTGCTGAACAGAATTTAAAAGACTTACATAAAGACGAGCCGGATTATGTGCCTACTGATAAAGAAATTTTGATGGAAACAAGAAGGATTATGAAAAATAATAACTTGAAATTAGAAGAAGATAAATATCATGTTTTAATAAAACCGGGTGATATATTAAACCTTAAATCATAATAATCAGAAAATAAAAAGACCGCTTTAAAAAAGCGGTCTTTAATTTTTTAAGGGTTATGCTGCTAGTCTTTTGCGTGACCTGCTGTTCCTAATACGTCGCGCATTTTGTGCATAACCATTTCTTTAACAGCAGTTCTGCCCGGTCCCATATATTCTCTCGGGTCGAATTTTTCAGGATGTTCAACAAAGAATTCTCTGATTGTTGAAGTCATAGCCAATCTCAAGTCTGTGTCGATATTGATTTTTGCAACACCGTGTTTAGAAGCGTAGTTAAGCATATCTTCCGGAACACCTTGAGCATCAGGCAGCTGACCGCCGTATTTATTACATTTAGCAACAAATTCGGCAGGAACAGATGATGAACCGTGCAATACTAACGGATAATCGTAGCCAACGATTTCGTTAACAGCTTTTTTGATTTCTGCCAATCTTTCAAAGTCAAGTTTAGCTTCGCCTTTGAATTTGTAAGCGCCGTGAGAAGTTCCGATAGCAACAGCTAAAGAATCACATCCTGTTTCTTTAACAAATCTTGCAGCTTCTTCCGGATCAGTGTATGTAGAGTCTTTAGCATGAACTTTAACATCATCTTCAACACCTGCAAGTTTACCAAGTTCAGCTTCAACAGAAACTCCGCGCGGATGAGCGTAATCAACAACCTGTTTGGTTAATTTGATATTTTCTTCAAGCGGGAATCTTGAACCGTCAATCATAACAGATGAAAAACCGCCATCGATACAAGCTTTACAAATTTCAAAATCAGCACCGTGATCTAAGTGTAAAGCAATAGGTACTGTAGTTGTAGCCAATGCAGCTTCAACAAGTTTGATTAAGTAAGTTTGGTTAGCGTATTTTCTTGCGCCTGCAGAAACCTGTAAAATAATAGGTGATTGAGTTTCTTCTGCGGCTTCAGCGATACCCTGCAAGATTTCCATGTTGTTAACATTGTAAGCACCGATAGCATATTTGCCTGCGAGTGCTTTTTTGAACATTTCTCCTGTTCCAACTAATTTTCTTTCACTCATTTGAGTTCTCCTTCTTTTCACTATAGCCAAAAGGCTTTTTTTCTATAATTGTAAATTATAACAAACAAAAAAACAGTGCAAGTGTAAAGAAATATTAATATCGTATATACGATTTTACAAATCATTAAATGACTTGCTATAATACGATTATAAGGGAATTAATGAAAAAAAAGAATAGCAAAAAATATTTTGACTTGACTTATATGTAGATAAAAAATGGTGAAAATAATAAATATGGGGTATGAAAATGAATGTAAGACCAATTACACCTTTAGCAAACGTAAACAATTATACAAATCTAACATTTGACGGTAAAAAGAAAAAGAATGTAAATCAGAATTTAAATATAACACGACCGTCATCGCACAAGCTTGCTGTACCGCTTGCGGCAGCATTAACGATTGCTCCTTTGAATGTTCTTGATGCAAAAAATAATCAGTATGTTGATTTTTCTGATAATAAGAATTCAACAGAGCTAGTGTATGGATTAAATTCTGTTGATGCCGCTACAGAAAATGGAGTTGTAATTGAGTCAAGAGATTTTATTTCTCCTAAATTTGGAAATTATAAAATAAGTTTAGTAAGTACTGACGGCAATAACAAAACATTTGAAAAAGTTATCAGATCTTATTATAATAATTTAATCAATGAGATTATTACTCATGATATTAAACAGCTTGCTGTATATAATTTTCAAGTTATATCGGATGATGGCAGTAAAGGCAGCAAAGTTTCATGTAAAGATGTAATTGTTGACGCAGGGGACGAAAATATACCTTATACATATAATCAGGATGAAATAGTGAATTATATTGAGAGCCTGATTGATGATCCCCGAAATAACAATGCTGTTGAAAAAACTATATATAATAGAAGTATAAGGCCTGATATGTATGGATATTTTCAGAATGTTCCTAATGGAGATATATTAAAAAATGCGGTTCCTTACAAGCCGGATGGAAAATTAATAGATACCTGCCCGATCAATGATGGTGATGTTCAAATTGGTATGATGCGTTTTTATTCACTTAGAGATGATAATACTATTAATTTAACTACTTATCAGCCAAACGGATACCCTGAGTTAAGAGTTTATTGCATGTATGCAGATAACCATATTTTTGAGCCTTATTCTGATGAACCTACATCTTTACAGACAGGAGTTTTAAATTTGATGGACGGTAATAATAAGCATTACTATTTAGAAAATCCGGCAATTGTGTATGGTATGGCAAATTTACAAAAGCAAAATAATGATATGCTAAAATCAGCATTTACCGGATTTTCAAATAACAGGCATTATGCAATTACACCTAAAGGTGCGATTTCTCCTTTTGAACCGGAAGAATAATAAATAACATGTAAAGATTTGTAAACATGTAAATAAATGGTGAAATCTGAGATTTTTCCATGTTTTTACATGTTTATAGTATGTAAATACCGAGAGCTAATTATGGAAGTAAATTTTGATCATAGTTTAAATATAAATCAAGTTAATGCGCCTCAAACTTCTGTGACCGGTGGTAATAATTTATCTTCATCCGGAAATGTTAGTGTTTTTGCTAATAATGATGAAGCTATAAAACAATTGTGCGAAAAACTGCAGATAACTAAAGAGCAGTTAGAAATTATATATCAAAAATATCCTGATTTTTTAAGTTTCGACCCTGCAAAACAGGCAGAAATTGTTAAAGCTGATTTTATTTCATCAGTGGATGGTAAAGTCAGTACAGATGCTGAAGACACCAAGAATGGGGCTGAAACAAATGCCACCGGTAATAATACAGCCACTGATGGTATTGATGAAGGTTCATCAACAACTTATTTTAATCATAAAGAATATTCAAAATTGTCTGTGCAGGAAAAAGCAAATGTCTATGCTTTAGAACTTGCTAAAAATAAATTTATGTTCGCAGCGGACGGCACAAGAAAATCTCTTGAAGAATGGAATGCTTTAACTGATGAACAGAAAAATAATCTTGTAAAACAAGAATTAAATAACTTAATCAAAGATAATTCTAATAAATTATATGACTCAAAAGATATTAGTCTATATCTTGATAATAAAATGACCCAGCTTCAAGCCTCTAATTATATTGAAGAAAATATAGATATTTTTTCTAAAGGTAAAGCAGGACATATTTCAGAATCAATTCATGATTACTTATTTGATCTTAGTTCTGAAGGTGACAATTTATCACGAACTCAAAATACTTACTTAGAAAGTCAGTCAATTTTATCAAAAGCAGTAATTCAAGCTTGTAAAAAAAATGGTGATACTACTTATGTAGACGGAGTTGATTATAATTTATCAGAAAATGAAATTGCTGCAAAGTTTGACAAAGGTGGAGTGCTGGACGGGACTTCAAGAGTTAAAGTACAGTTGGAATATTTGCAGGATAAACAGGATAAAGGTATTAAGCTTACAGAATCAGAACAAGCTGTTCTCAATCGTCTGAATAAATTAAATACTCCGGAAGGACAGGCATTTTTAGATGCTGTAAAATATAAATCTTTACATCCTGATGCACAGGTAAATTATGGTCGTTTAGATGCATTGAAAAATTCAGAATTCGGTAAACACTTTGAATCTGCTGTTAACAAAGATGATAAAGCATTTGTAGTTCAGGCATATTTAAAAAAAGCTTCAAAAAATCTTTCGCCGGAAGAAAAAGCTAAGTTAATTAACGAATTAACAATTGAATTAATGTATGATAATGACAATGCAGAGTTGATTGCAGATGTTCATTCTGATGCAGTATCAAATGCTGATGACAAGACTCAAACTGTTTTAGCAGAGAATACAGAAGAAGGTCTTGCAGAACTGAACGCTTTAAATGCAGATAGTTTTGAAGAAAACGGATTATCAACCTTAGCAAATACTCATGAAAAGATGATTGAGGAAGATGCTGAACGTGCTGAAATGTTGGCATCTGCAACAATGGATAATTTAAGCAACAAAAAATTGGCAGTTGTTTCTGATATTTATTCTTCATCCAAGTCAGTGGCAATTCAGCGTAAACATTCTGATAGAGCCTTAGGGTTAAAAGTTGATAATAAACAGGATATTGATATCCAAAGAGCTATGTTAGAAAATGTTGCTAAAAATTCTAATCTTGAAGTACGTAAAGAAACAGGTACGAGATTGGATGAAGCACATAAAGATAACCAGCTTCCGTTAACCAAACAGTTTATCTCGGATAAGGAAGTTGCAAAAGCAATGAACGCTGACGGAACATTTACCCGTTATGATAAGGATAATAAAACTGATGCGTTCCGTATGTTCAGAACTCGTTTTGAACAGGATGATTTTTCAAAAAATGAAGCTGTAAATCAGTTAAATTTATTGGCCGATAATATCAAAAAGGTTAAAGAAGCTGATATTCAATTAGAAATGCATAATGATATTATGCAGTCTAAATATTCAGAAGTACAGGAACATGCGGCAGGCAATATTAAAGATTATGATCCGACAGTGCAGAGTAAAGCTCTTGAATCTGTCTATGCTACAGGTAACGAAAAAGCTATTGATGCAGCTGTTGAAAGTATTTCAGATGCAAAATCTTTAGATGTTATTCAGCAAAATTTTAACAAAGTTGTTACAGAATCTCTGGTTAAAACCGTTGATAACAGCTCTGATGCTTTAAATACAATTGATACTGCTTCTAAAGATGATGTTTCAATTAAAGAAAAAGTCGCAGCAGGTACAAGGCTTACCACTCAGGAATTTGCATCTCTTACTCCGTCTGAAAAACGTGAGTATATTGCTAATTTATTTAAAAATTTATCTCCCAATGAAAAAATAAAATTAATAAATTCTATTTCAAATCAGTCTACAAAAAGAAGTATTTATAAAATGATAGCCCGCACAAACGGTGATTTGTTTAACAGAATGATTAATGACGCAGATGTTGCAAAAACTATTCTGGATATGAATTTATCAGCTGAAATTAATAATAAAATTCTTACAGTTGTTAACAGAAAAAAATATTCAACTAACGCGTTTGCCGATTTGAGTAAAGATTACAACAAAGACACTCAAAACAACCTCAGTTATTCAACAAATCCTTACGGCGGATTTGATACAAAAGAAATTTTCAAAAAAGATAAAACAGGTAATCTCCTTGGATAAAAGGTTGAAATTGTAGTTTGTGAAAACGGAAAGCCTCTTAAAAAGAGGCTTTTTCGTGCTTGATTTTTTTTAGTTTTTATATTTTAATATTTTTACAGCGATTTTTGATTTTTGTCATTCTGAACTTGTTTCAGAATCTCAGAAAATATTCTACACAAAATAGATTTTAAGAGAAAAGTCGCGAGTCCATTAGAAAGAAGACAATTTTAAATTGCCCGAAAAAATAGCAAAAGAAATTAAATTAGCCAGATATGCCGGTTTTTGCTACGGTGTTAAAAGAGCTGTCGAAACCGTTAAAAAATTGAAAGCTGAAAATCCCGATAAAAACGTTTTTGTGCTCGGCGAACTCATTCATAATACACATGTAATTCATGAACTTGAAAAATTAGGGATTAAAACGCTTACAGAAATTCCTGAACACGGCGAAGGAATTTGTGTTATAAGAAGCCATGGCGAAAGTCCGCAGGTGATTGAAAAAATTAAACAGGCCGGATTTGAACCTGTTGATTTGACTTGTCCTGACGTTAAAAAAGTTCAGCAAAAGGCTGTTGAACTTGCAAAAGACGGTTATTTTCTTG
>CALURE010000016.1 GCA_944323095.1 Candidatus Gastranaerophilales bacterium | reverse complement strand
ATCTTCAAGAAGCTATCGAAAAAATTAAGAACGAAAGCAATGGTGAAGGTGACGCTGAATAATCATTAATTTTAAAAGTTTTAATTTGTTCTATTACTTTTTCTGTCTCATTAATTAATAATTCAGCATTAAAAAACATTTCCTTATTTTTAAGATTTACATCTACAGTGTATGAAGCTAATAATGTATAAAAGAGATTTCGTATTAAATTACAGAAATTTTGTGCTAAATAAAACAATATTTTCTCATTTTCAATAATTTCGTTTTTTTTGTAAAAATTATCTACAACTACAAATGTTGAAATTATACCCAATGTAGCACTTGCGATACAGAAAAACAAATTTTGTAAAAAAATATTTTTTATAAAAAATGCTAAAGTTATTAGAACAAAGAAAATTAATATGGGAAATAATATAAATATAATTTTCATGCAATTATTATAACATAAAGTTTAAAACCTTTATTTAATTATTAATATAATGATTTTATTAATTTAATATTTTTAAACAAAATACAACACAACTTCATTTTGTTGTATTCTATTTTTCTAGAATATTGGCTAATATATTATCCAAATCTCGATATTTTGGCAGAAAATGTATAATATATTATTTATAAGAAACAAACTCCCTAGCTAATACCATCTTTTTATCTATTTAATTTTTAAATAGAAGTTTATTTATATTCAACTACTCATTAATTCTATCACCATAAAGTTATTTCAGGGGCTATTACCCTGAAAAAGTTTATGAAATTGACAAAAGCATATAAATGACTCTGTCGTATTTATATTTACTCTGGTGCATGTTGTCTTAAAAATACAAAAATATGCCGGAATTCCGGCATATTTTTATTATCAGTATAAAAATTTATTTTTGATTAATAACTTCTTTTAATGTTTTAAGTGCGGATAAAGTATTCGGGAAACCGACATAAGGCAGGCATTGAATAATTGCTGCGGTAATTGTTTCTTCTGAATTGCCAGCTTTTAAATTGCCTTTAATGTGGCTTTTTAATGTAACTTGGTTATTTCCGGTTGTTACAAGTGCACTCAGCATAAGTAGTTCTCTTGTTTTCAGGTCAAGTCCTTCTCTTGTATAAAAGTCTCCGAAACAAACTTCTGTTAAGAATTTAGCAACTTCAGCCCCCATGTCTTCCGGCAGTCCCGCCATTTCTTGTTTTATTTCATCACCGTATAAAGGGTTTTGTATTTCCAGACCTTTTGCAAAACGGTCTTCCTCTTTTACTGTAATCGTTGATTTTAGAGGAGTTTCAATTCCTTTTTCTTTAAATACTTCATTTAATACTGCGAGAGCATTTAAAGTTTTAGGAAAACCGATGAAAGGTGCAAGCTGATAGATTGATTCCCGTAATTCAACCGGTGTTACCCCGACATTTAAAGCGGCATTAATATGTGCTTTTAATTGAGGTAAAGTTTGCTGAACTGCAAGAGAAGTTACAGTGATCATTTCTCTTGTTTTTATATCAAGTTCTCCTATGGTGAAAATTTCTCCAAAAATATATTTTTGCAAAATAGCCATCATTTCAGGATCACTGCCTTCTTTAGATAGGGCTTCACCTTTAAATAGTGTTTTGTAGTTTTTTTTACAAATATCTGTTCTTGTCATTTTTTTATCCTCACTTTTTGCTGCTGCCGCAATAATAAAATTTTGTGAAAGCAGCATAACCAAAAATAATGTTAATATTTTTTTTAACATAAACCAATCCTTATTTATATTCTTCATCCGTTACCATTTCAAGCCATGTTGTTTTATTGTTTGGTAAATTAGGTTCTATAGAAATATGTGCAAATTCGCTGTCAGGAGCTGCGCCGTGCCAGTGTTCAACATTTGGCGGAATTTTTACTACATCACCGGCTTTTAAAATTTGGATTTCTTTGCCTTTTTCCTGATATCTTCCTTCGCCGGCTGTTACAAGAAGAATTTGCCCTCCGGAATGTTTGTGCCAGTTAGTTCTTGCGCCTGCATCAAATGTTACATTGCCTATAGATGAATTCCATATATCATCTTTTGTTACAAGCATTTGAAGGTGAGTTGTACCCGTAAAAAATTTACTGTAAGGATTAATTTCTCCTTTTGCAAACGGCTGGTTTAATTCATTGGCCATAGTTATACCTCCTGTTATTATAATTGACGTTAATACTAATAATATTTTTTTCATTATTTTGTCTCCTTCAAGTATCTAAAAAAATATATTTAATATTATAAAAACTGAGAGTTACTCTCAGTCAATACCTGAAATATATTTTATAAATAAAAAATTTAGTAGACTTAAATATGAAAGAAGAAAAAACGTTTTGTGAGCATTAAAAAAGTATAAGGCAACACCTAAAAAAATAAAAGGCCCGAAAGCCTTTTAAATACGGAGCAGCAGGGATTTGAACCCTGGATGCAGGTTATACCCACATAACACCTTAGCAGGGTGCCGCCTTCAGCCACTCGGCCACTACTCCAATTCTATTTAATTGTTCGTGAAATATTTTTCACGACATGTGCGTATATTTATAATAACATAAATATTTTTTTTCGTAAATATTATTGTAAAAATTGGCAATTTTTTTCAAAATAATGTTTTATAAATATGTAAGGGGAAACATTGGAGGATATTTAATGGGAAAATATGATTTAGGAATAAATCTTATACAAAAGATGTGCCGGGTTGGGGTGAAGTCAAGCTGTAAAACGAATTTTGTTCAGGCAGGAGAACGTATTAACATAAAAGGATTAACATATTGCCCTATAAAAGGGGATTGTTTTTCTTCAAATCTTCCAAAAACATTGAAAGGTGTTTCAAATGACGTTCTTGCTTCTATTAAACCTTCGCAGTTCAAAATCATGCTAAATTCAAGACATGATATTTCTCCTAAAATAGCCGAAAATATTGACTCTGTTGATAAATTAGCTTTATATGACGATTTGATGCCTGTTTTGAAGCAGAAAAATATGTCAGATAGAGATATAAATAATTTTTTCAGGAATGTTTTCAAAGATTTTCAAAAACAACATACTTTAGCAGATGTAACTGCAAAAAGAGAAGTTTTGCCTGATTTATTGGGGCAGGGGTATGATGCAAATATGCTGGGTCGTATTCCGATTACTCATTTTAACAAAAATCAAATAAAATATATTCTGGATAATGAACAAAAACTTTATGAACTATTGGATTATAAGGCTGATATCAAACTTTTCAGGCTTCAAAAAATTCCTGAAATTGCAAGGTATGTTGATGACAATAATGTAAAATATCTGCCGGAATGTCTTAAATTAACTAAAAATCCCCAAAATTTAATATTTTGGAATTCAGATTCTTCAAAAATTATTAAAGAATTATGCCAAACTCCGAAAGATTCAACATATATTTTAGAAAAAGTTTTTAGAAAAAATCTGTCTTATGATGATGTTTTAAAAGTTGCAGATGGCGGTAAAATTTCAAGGGAAAATTCATATTTACTTGAATTTCGGAATTTTAACAAGCTGAAAGACATTGGACTTGATGATTTAGATAGATTGTCAACAGAAGACAAGAAAAATTTACTTGACGGTTTTGTTTCCTCAATTCGGCCGAATAATGTGGATGTCTCCGGTATTCAATATTTAGCTTCAAGAATGAAGATATTTAGAGAATTGAATACTTCATCCGTAGAAAATTTAAGGAATGATTATTACAAAACAATAAGAACAATACTGAATTCAATTCCACAGTCAGATAGGACAATGCTTACAAAGACAAAAAGTATGTATAAAGATATGTATATGGTAAATAACCCTGTTCCTGCAATGGTTGATGATATTAGAAAATTGCCGTACAAGGAAGAACTAATTAGAGGCAGGAGGGTAAAAGTTGTAGAACTGTCTAAAGATACTGATAAAAATCTTGCTATTCATCAGACAAATGAACAAAGGGGAATACTGAATTTAGAAGCAATGGAAATAACTAATCCAGATGAATTTATATGTACAGGATTGCGCAAACTTCAGGGATTTGACGGAGTTGATGATATTAGGGAATTTGTCAAGAACGGCAATAAAGTTGAAGGTTTGCATTTTGGAAAAGGTGTTTTTGGTATTGCGGTAAGACCAAGAGAAGGAGGTGATACTTTTATTCAGGCCGGATGTGATATATGGAGTGATGGTTTTATGAAAACTCCTTATAATATGGTACGAGGGACACAGGCTCATTTGAATGATCGCGCATGTTCTTATGTTCCGGAGTTGATAAAAAAAGAATTAAACCTTTCTCAAAAAGAATATACTTTAAGAATGCAAAAAATAGCTAAAACAACAACTCTTGATGAAATAGAAAAGCTTGACCCGGAACTTGCAAAAGCAATAAGAAAAGTTTCAAAGGATTATCCGATGTATGAAGGGATTATAAGACCTAAAATCATGGGAATTTGTGTTGATGCTGATAGTATGTTGTCAGATGATGTTCTTGAATACTGTGCACGACATGATGACGTGAGATTGGTTAAAATTTCCGGTTATTGATAATATATTGACCGTTAATATTAATTAGGGTAAAATATTGTTAAAATATTTAAGAAAGGCTTATTAATAATGATTGAAATGAAAGTTATGGGCATTGCCCTTGATACAAGAACAGGTTCTCCTATTGTTGTTTTGCATGATAAAGAAAACAGAAAAGCTCTGCCTATATGGATAGGTTCTGCAGAGGCAAGTGCGATTATAAGAAAGATTGAAAATCTTAATGTTGCACGTCCTATGACTCATGATTTAATTATTAACATTATTGAAAAAACAGGCTATCATCTTGATAAAATAGAAATTAATGATGTTGAAAAAGATACTTATTATGCTACTTTGTACCTGTCTAATAATGAAGGCAATGTGCTGGAGATTGATTCCAGACCGTCTGATGCTATAGCTGTTGCAATTAGAGTGGATGCTCCGATTTTTGTTACCGCAAATGTAATTTCAAACGGCTCTGTATCAACAGATTCTGCTAAAGATGAGGAAGAAGCGCAGGAATTTAAAAAATTCGTTCAAAGTATTAAACCATCGGATTTTGCTAAACTAATGAAAGACAACGAGCACCATGAGAGTGATCAATAATTAATTGTTAAATTTGTAAAGATTTATCCGAAAATTGAAAAAACTTTTTTTTACAGGTTTTCTTATATTTAAGGATTAATTATGAACGGAATTGAAGCTATACAACCTAATAATATTTTCAGGGTTAACGCTGTTAATCTTTTTGAAAACAGCCGTCAAAACAGGGCTGTTGCAAATCGTTTTGACAGCGGGTTATTTGCACAGCAAACCAATGAAAATTATAATTTAAACCACCCAAGAGTTATAGGAAGTGAAACTCAGGCAAAACATCTGGATTTGTTAGCTTAGTTTAAAATTTAGTAAAATTTTTATTATTATTTTATATTATAGATTTTGTTAAGATTTGTAATTTTTTTTATTTCCCTGAAATTTTATATTTTAAAATTTTTTCTATTTATACAGAGAGTATAAAAAGGATAATATATGGTTGAAATTAATGTATCAAACGGACAGGGTATAACTCAGGCAATTAAGTCGCAATTGAAGCCGGCGGACAAAAGATTTCAAACAGCAACTTGTCAATATGGCAGCAGGTAATGTCTGAGGTTAAAACAGCACAGGAGAGTGGTGAGCAGATATATACCGGCGGTGACGATATTTCTCAGGTAAATAATAAAGAAAGCTGGAAAACTGATTTTCAGGTTAAATCAGGTCAGGTAATTAAAATTACAGAGAATGTTTGGAATAAAATTGTTCAATTATTAACAGTCGGTGGCGATGCTAATGTAAAAGAAGCTGTACACGAATCGGAAGAACTGGCTGCCAAAGGTGATGCTAAAACTCAGGTTGAGGCAAAGAAATTTGAAACTGCACCGAAAACCGGTCATGCACCTGTTTATTATGATGGAGAAGTTAAAGATCAAGCACGGGTTACTGATAAGCCTGTTGCAGGCCCGTCTGAAGGAGAAAACCCGCAGTACGATGCAATTGTAAAAGGAGCTAATCCTGAAGTTCAGATGCATTCAGAGCACGCTAAACCTATAACCGGTCCAGCTGAAGGAGAAAATCCTATGTATGATGCTATTGTTAAAGGTGACACTGTTCAAGATGCTAAACTGGCAGCACCTGTTGAGCAAGCAGATAATGATGAAAAATCAGTTAAAAGAGATAATGCTGATAACCAGCAGACACCAGCGGTTAAAGTAAAAGATAAAGGAGTAATTGGCACGTATTCTTTAACAGATGGCACAAATGGCAATGATTTTAATTTAAAAATGGATATGATAGCCAGCGTTGTTGATAATCAGGAAATTATGGATTTATTCTTTCCTCCGTTTGGCAGAAGTGTCGATCCTGAAAGTGACGGATTATACCATTTTAGAGGGATGAAAAGTAACACATATAATTCATTGAGTGTTCAAATCAGACAAACTGCTCAAAATGTTATGATGCAGCAGGCTGTTTATAAAGATCTTATGGGCAAAAAAGATGCCGGTACCGAGTTGACAAAAGCTGAACAGAGTTTTTGCGATTATTATATAAATCTTTTAGACGGTATGGATTTAAAACTTGATAAAAATTTAAATTTAGTTGATAAAAGAGATTAATATTTCTTAATAGATTAAAAATTTCTGGCAATTTTTCACCGGCAATTTAGTTTATATATATAAGGGAAATTACGGGGTGAAAAATTATGTCAATACAAAAACTTTTTGGTATAAATTCATTATCAGGGATACAGCCTGTTAAGGGTGTCAAACATTCCGGAGAAAATTTTGTAAAAGAAGCATTTAATTTTGGTACAGCAAATCCCAACAGACCAAATGGTGTGGTTTATAAAAATGCTTTAGGGGATCCTGACAGAGGTACTAAATTATATTGCTTAGGATAAGAGAAAATTGTTTTTTGTATTTGTTGTGTAAAATAGTTCAATTGAACTTAATTCAGGCTTATACGTGTGTATTTTAGGAGATTTTTCTCTGAAACCGCACAATCCTATAATTTTTTCATCTTCTTTGAATAAATTTTTGATAAATTCCATATATTACACATCCTTCTTATTTTTATTGTATAATATTATTAATGATGTTGAGCATAAAGTCAAGATAAGGAGAAAATATTATGGCAGGAAAAATTACGAAGGATATGAATATTATGGATATTGTACAGCAGTGTCCTGAAAGCATTGCAGTATTTCAGAAATACGGTTTAGGATGCATCGGCTGTGCCGCTGCTCATTTTGAAAATCTTGAAGCTGGGGCAAAAGTTCACGGCTTTGATCCTGATGCAATGGTTGCTGATATTAATGCTTTAATAGAAGATTAACCTATAATTCCAAATTATATTAAAACAGCCTGTTTTTACAGGCTGTTTTTGTATATATATACTAAACTTGTTTTCCTAAAAAGCCTGCCATAGTCGGTTTGTTTGGTGTAACTGCGGCTGTTTGCGGCTGTGTATTATTAACCGGAGCGGCTGTCTTTGCTTTTTCTTCTTTTTCTTTAGCAATTGCTTTTTTAGTCATGTTTTCGCAGTATCTTGCAATCCAAATCATGAATACCGGTACCAATACGATAGTAGACAGGAATCCAAATGCGCTGTTAAGAGTTTTAGCTCTGTTAATAAATTTGTTATCTGCGCTTGAGAATACTGTATAAATTCTTTCAAGAGCCTCAGAATTTGCATTTTTTGCTTTTTTGAATGCTTCTTTTATTTCATCAGCAGTAGCATCTTTTAGTGATTTGCCTGCGAATTTTGAGAGTATTATTTCTGATTGTTCTTTGACGGTTTTTTCAATATTAAGGACTTTTTTAACATTTCCTCCGTTTTGTTCCAAAAATTCAAAGAAACCGTTTATACCGTCTTTGTATCCGTCAATATTGCTGTATTTTGATACTATTTGCTGACTGGAAAGAACATTTATACCTTTTGTCGGAGAGAAGTAATCACCTAATTTTTTCCATATACTGTTATTCGGGTTTTTCTCTCTTGTATTCAATGCCAAACCGGAGGTTTTTGCAAACATTGTTGAGAAACCTCGTGACAGAGCTTCTGCACCAAATAAAATTGCGCCAAAGCTTGAAATATCTCTTACAAGAATTTCTTTACGTTCTTTATCACTTTTTGCATTTGCATACCGTGTAGGCAGACAGAAGCCGAAAAGCAGTGTAAGCATTGCATATACAGACATTGATGCTCCGTCAAATTCAAAATTTCCGAGTAATTTGCTTAGTTTACCGTCTTTTAATGCTGCTTCTCCGGCTTTTTGATAGATACTTCCGGTGAACGCGACATTTTTATCTGCCGGTTTAGGGTCAATGTTGTCTTTTGACTCTTTTTTTGCATTTTTGTCATCCTGCAAAGTTTGTTCATCAACAAGACCTTTTAGTCCGGGGTCATGTTTTAATCCCATATTGTATAATTTCGGAATTAAAGCATAGAATGCCACAACTGCTCCCCACATGCCAATATTAGAGAGAACTCTTGTGCCTGCTCTGTTGATGTTAAAATCTTTGATAAATTGCTCAAGATTTTCTTTAGAATTCTTTTCAAGATATTTGCTTGTTTTATGCATAACATCATCAGAATAATCGCTCATGCCGGCCAGAAGTTTTTTAATATCTGTTGCAACCGGATTTTCTTTTCCGTCAACTTTCAAAAGAACTCCTGCGCTGTTATCAGACGGGGCAGAATGCAGTTTTCTGATTGTCATGTATTTATCAATAATTTTATTTAAAATTTCTTTTGAAGTTTTTGATGCTTTTTCAACTTTAGGTTCGTTTTTGAAGAATCCGCGTCTTTGTAATTTTTCTGATTTAACAAGTAAATTACTGAATTCTTCTGCTGTTTGTTTAAGTTCGTTTCCGTTGAAAGAGTCATCTGTAGAGTTTTCCAGAGCTTTTTCAAAAACTCTTGTATAATATTCTTTTTTGAAAACTTCCGGATTTTTGAGCTTTTCACTGTTTTGAGATGCATATTCCGCAAAGTTTTGTCCCAGAGCTTCAATATGGCTTACGCGGACATTGTTTGCAGTTCCTGAAGTTTTTTTAATAATTCCCATTATACCCATAGGAATTAAAAATGCACTCGGACCGCTTAAGATTTCACGAATGCCTTCGCGTCTTGCAAATTCCCAGTTCAAAGGTCCTTTTCTTTTTCCGTTTTCATCTCTTTCTCTGTTACGGTTCAGACCTTCATAAATTCTCGGTGCGACCATGCCAAGTCCGTCTTTAACGATAAAAGATGCGGCAAAACCGCCTTTGTCTATTCCGTCCATTAATGCAACTACAGGGTTAAAACTCCCTGTAAAAGACTGCTGATGATTGTTTGATGCTTTATTAGACGTAATATTTCCTTGTTTTGGTCTGTTGTCTGATGAATTTATTGCTTTTATTGCCATATCCCTACTTTAAATTTTCATAACTACACACATGTATTTAAAAACTTCTGAATTACACTTATTGCTTTTTTCGACTATAATTTTAAGAAAAATTAAGAAAAGGTTATAAATGTATTAAGTGTAATTATTATACTTAATATTTTCTTAATATGCAAGTTTTTTACTACAATTATAATAATAAGTTTACAAAGTTGTAATAAACTCTAATAATAAATAAAAAATCACCCTTATGTCTATAATTTTATGACATAATCAGATATTTTGCAATTTTTCGGGTGCGTGCCGCTGTCTTGCAATTACGGCATCACTTCCCCTCCCTTGAGGGGAGGGGATTAAGTGGTGGGTGACTTTTAGAAGACAGGAAGATTGAAGGTAAGCTATTTACATTAAAAAGCTTATCCTCTAATCCTCCTACCCTCCTATCTTCTAATCAAACCCTCACCCCAACCCCTCTCCCATGGGAGAGGGAGCAATCTGTCATCCCGAACTTGTTTCGGGATCTCAAGAGACAATAGCGTGTCATTCTGAGCCGACAGGCGAAAGAATCCAGCCTATAATAGCAGACGGAGGTCAGGAAGTTCGGAGGTCAAGCTGATATAATAAAAAAAGGTTTGAATAATTCTACTAGTACTGCTATAAATGAAATTAGCCTGCCTTCCTGCCTTCTGTCCCTCTGACCTTCTGATAAATTATCCCTCACCCCAACCCCTCTCCCATGGGAGAGTGAGCTAGTAGGGTGGGATAAGCGTAGCGTTCCCACCATAGTGTGATATAAGTTCCAATTATAAATAATTGAAAAAACGATTAATATATGTTATAATTATTATGTACATAAAAAAGAAAGAAAGGATTTATGAAAAGCATTGATATGAGCGCGTTTTGCGGGGGGGGGGCACTTCTAAGCCTTTAAATTCACGGGGTTGTAAAAGCCAAAAAATCTGTTATAATAGTGATGTATATAATCACAAATATAATGGAGGCTTTATGAAAAAGTTTTTTGCATTTACGCTGGCAGAAGTATTGATTACATTAGGGATTATCGGGGTAGTTGCCGCATTGACAATGCCGGCATTGATTTCTAACCACAGGAAAAAGGTTTATGTTACCCAGTTGAAAAAGTCGGTTAATTCAGTGAGTAATGGTGTCAGGCTTATATTAGCAGAGCATAATGTTGACAAGTTAAGTGATACTGACTTTCTTTTACATGTTTCTCATGCTAAGTATGATGCAGCTGTCAGGTCTTATATAGCCAATTATTTTAATGTGGTTGATTTTAAATCTGTGTATGGGCAGTATAGGACGTATAAGACATTGGCTTCGAATTCATCACCTTCTTATAATTATCTTTTAAATTGTTATCTTATGAAATTAGCAGATGGTTCTGAGATATGTATATCAGGAAATAGCAATCAATATCTATCAGCTTATATTGACATAAATGGTTTTGAAAAACTCCCGAATACTGCAGGTGTAGACTTTTTTAATGTGTTTTTTGATGATAACGGTATTATTAATGTTAGGCATGGTTATGGTTATGATTCTTTGAATACTATGCTGTACACTTGTTATCAAGTGGGACATCATAATGCTCCTGAATTTTGCTTTAAATTAATAATGCATGACAACTGGGAAATAACATATTATTAAAAGTCGTTAAAAACGATGAATAAGCATCGTTTTTGGTTTATAAAATTCAGCAGGTAGGGTGGGATAAGCGTAAGCGTTCCCACCTTGTTTTGTTATATGGATTCTTATATTTGACAGTGTTTTTTGTCCGGTATAAACTCGACATATGGAAGTTAATGTTATCGGAGCGGGGCTTGCCGGTTCGGAAGCGGCATTACAGTTAGCAAAACGCGGGATAAAAGTAAATCTTTACGAAATGCGTCCTGAAAAAACAACCGGTGCGCATAAAACAGACAAATTTGCAGAATTTGTCTGTTCAAACAGTCTCGGGGCGGCTGATTGTTCTAATGCTTCCGGATTATTAAAAAGAGAAATGGAGCTTCTTGGAGGGGAATTGATTACTATTGCGCGTAAATGTTCTGTTCCAGCTGGCAGTGCGCTTGCAATTGACAGGGAAATGTTTTCGCAGACGGTTACGCAAAAAATAGAAGCTGATGAAAATATTAATATTATAAAAGAAGAAGTTACAAAAATTCCTGACGGCTACACAATTATGGCATCAGGGCCTTTGACGTCGGAAAGTCTTGCGAATTCTATTAAAGAGTTTACGCAAAGCGAACATTTGCATTTTTTTGATGCAATAGCACCAATTGTTGAAAAAGACAGCATTAATTTTGACAAAGCTTTTTGGGCAAGCAGGTATGACAAAGGCGAGGCTTCTTATATTAACTGTCCCATGAATAAAGAGGAGTATGAGAATTTTTATAATATATTAATTAATGCCCCGAAAATTGAATTAAAAGACTTTGAAAGGAATGCAAAGTTTTTTGAAAGCTGTCTACCGGTTGAAGTTCTTGCATCACGCGGAGTTGATACGCTGAGGTTTGGGCCTATGAAGCCTGTAGGGCTTGTTGATAAAAGAACAGGTATAGAAAATTATGCAGTTGTTCAGTTACGTCAGGATAATTCCGCAAAAACTCTTTTTAATCTTGTCGGATTTCAAACTAACCTTAAATGGGGCGCACAAAAAGAGCTTCTGCAGTCAATTCCGGGGCTTGAAAACGTTAATATTGTAAGATACGGGGTTATGCACAGAAATACGTTTATAAATTCCCCGAAGATATTGACCCCCTCGCTCCAAACCCGTAAAAGGGCAGATTTGTTCTTTGCAGGGCAGCTAACAGGTACGGAAGGCTATACGGAATCTATTGCGACAGGCATGCTTGCTGGAATAAATATGGCAAGATTAATAAAAGGCGAAGATTTGTTTGTTCTGCCTAAAATTACGATGCTTGGTGCATTGACACATTATATAAGTGATGAAAATCATACAAAATTTCAGCCTATTAATTCAAACTGGGGAATTGTTGAACAAATTGAATTACCTAAAAAAGAACGCAAAAATAAAAAACTTAAAGCTGAACTTATTTCTAAACGTTCAATTGAATACCTGTCACAAATTAAATATTAAGCTTTAGTATCAAGTTTAGTGTGTTCTTCTTTATGTTCAAGTCCTAAAAATCTTAGTGCAGGATGAATGAAAGCATGGCTTACCTGCGGTGCAAGAACAGCCAGACCAAGTACCGAACCTATTATGTTGCTTAATTCAACAGCGCCTTTTACATATGCAAATTTATCAGGTTTTTCTTTTGCAAGTTCTGCCTGTAATGTATCATTATATTTATCTTTAATTTTAGTTTTATCTGTAAGTCGTTCTTTTTCAAGAGTTTTGAGCCTGTTGTTAACTGATGGATTATCTGCAAGTTTTCTGTAATGCATGTATTCTTTTACATCTTTAAAATGTTGAAATCCTTCAGTATCTTTAAATATATATTTTTTAGCAAGTTTAAATCCGCCTTTTTTAAATACGGGTACAATCAAAGCCATATAAACCGCAAGACAGGTTGCCTGATAGAGAAATTCTTTTGCCGCAGCATACTGTTTTGTGTCTGAGTCAATATCATTATCTATAAGAATAAATCCGGGTCTGCCGATTGACTTTAAAGTTGTTTCAATTGCTACCGACTGGGTTGTATTCTGCGCTATATTTGCAAGCTGTGAGCTTGTTAAAAAACTTTTTACCGCACCTATCATAAGCCGCCTACCCTCAGACCATAATGAGGTCTGCTTGTGAATGTACTCATTTTGGGATATGGATTGATTGCAGCCGCCGGAGGTGTTAATTGTGCCGGAGGAATGACTTCTGTAGTTTTGACCTGTGGCAGTGTATTGTCATGTTCTTTTGGCTTTAAGCCCATTTTGTCCATAATAGGTTTAATTGCCACTGAACACAATGCCGGAATTACAAACAGTGCGGCTGCACAAACTCCAATAAACATAAGATTTTTTTCTGCTCTGTTAGCAAGAGCAGCGTCGCTGTTAAATGCTTTTTTTGCAATTCTTCCGGCAGCTTCTCCGCAAGCCCAGTAGGCTGGTATTGCAATTGCTTCTGTCAAACCTTCTCTTAATGCCGTATATTTTTTTGTTTCAGGGTTTTCGGTTTTGTCCATCATCGTGAATGCCGGACGGCAAATCCCTTTGACTGCCGCAATTGCCATTACGACATAGGTTGGTTTGTTATTTTCGCCCAGTGATTTACAGGTCTTTTTTATTAAATCTGCTATTGCCATTGCTATTCCCGAGTCTTATAAAGCGGGTAAAAAATTTTTTTTGCTAGTTTTGTTAACATATGTTATAATAATATGAAGAAATTTTTTTAGCAAATGAACTTTTTTAATTCGTTATCGTTATATAAGTATAGAGGTTAAAAAAATGACTGATAAATGTACAAAATATGAAGCATTATTTACTTTCGGTAACGATGAAACTTTAAAACGTCATCTTGAAACCTGTGAGGATTGTAAAAGACAACAGGAAATGATGGATAAAGTTTCGGATTTGCTAAAAGAGGTAAGGCCGTATTACAAAGATCAACACAAAAAAATTACAAAACTGAAAATGGCATGTGCTGTATTTGTAATACTGTTCAGCAGTACTGCTTTAGGTGTAGTAAATTTAAATCCGGATGTCTCTGATATTATAAAATACGGAACAACGTTAAGTGCAGAAGATTATGGTTTTCCGGTAGATTCATACGGATTATTGATGGTGGAATAGTAAATAATGAATTTCAAAGAGCTTATCAAAAGCAATCAAAACAACGTAAGAAGTATAATAAGACTGATTACAAAAGAAACAAATGAAGATCTTGAACAGGAAGTGTATGTAAAGGTTTGGAAAAATGCCGGAAAATACACTGAACAGGGTGCTTTTAAAAGCTGGATAAATACTATTGCTAAAAATGTTTCAAAAGATTATTTGAAATCAAAACAGAAACGAAATCAGGATTGTTTAACAAACGATGAGGAAATAATAAATACTGTAAAGGATAAAAAATCAACACCGGAATTAAGATTAATAGTAAACGACAGGCAGAAAAGGATTACTCAGGCTATAAATTCTTTGAAGCCTAAATTCAAAGAAGTCATAATGTTATGTGAAATATACGGTTATTCATACGAAGATGCCGCATTCAAACTAAAATGTCCGACAGGGACAATAAAATCAAGGTTGTACAACGCAAAAAAAGAATTGGCAGTAATGCTAAAGGATTTAATGTAAAAAAGAAAGGATTAGAAGTTATGTTGAAGAAAAGTTTAATTATGGCAAGTGTACTGGTATTCGCAAGTTCTGCAATGTGTTTTGCAGGCGAAACTGCACAAACAACAACGACAACAACGGATAAAGCTGCAACTCCTGCAGTCGCTGCACCAGCTGCTCCTGAGTGCAAAAAACCGCCTAGAAATCCTGAATTTAAAAAACGTCAGGAAGCTTTTGAAAAACGTTTAAAATTGACCGATGAACAGAAAGCTCAGGCAAAAGAATTACGTCAGAAAAGTTTTGAGCAGATGAAACCAATTATGGAAAAAATTAAAGAAAAACATCAGGAAATAGAAGCAGTAAAACGTTCAAGAATGGCCGTTGAAATGCAGCAGGAAAAGTTAGCAGAACTTCATAAAGAACTTAGAGCTTTAAAACGTGCTGCTCACGAACTTCGTATGCAGAATATGAAAGACTTTGAAGCTATATTAACTAAAAAACAATTAAAAGAATTGAAAAAAATGAAGGAAGAAGGCCGTAAAAACTTTGAAAAAAGACATAAAAAAGGCGGACATCCCGAATTTGGCCCCCGTCCGGGCTTTGGTCCTGAAGGCCCTAGACCTGCCGGCCCTTGTCCTGTTCCTCCAGCACCGGAAGCTGATGCAGAATAGCTTATTTGCATAATCTCCATATATAAAATAAAGGGTTGATTTTTTATCAGCCCTTTTATATTATTTATTTCAGGAGTTTTAAGAGAGATGAAAATTGCAGACAATGTTTTAGAATTAGTAGGCGGCACACCGCTTGTAAAAATTAACAGGATAAACGAAAACGGCTGTGCTGAAATAGCAGCGAAACTGGAAAGTTTTAACCCTGCCGGATCTATAAAAGACAGACCTGCGTTAAATATGATTGAAGATGCTGAAAGAAAAGGATTATTAACTCAAGGCGCGGTTGTTATTGAACCTACGAGCGGGAATACAGGTATAGGACTTGCTATGGTATGTGCTGTTAAAGGTTATAAAATGATTTTAACCATGCCTGAAAATATGAGTCTTGAAAGACGGAAGTTATTACAGGCATACGGGGCGGAAATTGTTTTGACAGACGCTGATAAAGGCATGAAAGGTGCTGTGGATAAGGCTATGGAGCTTCGTGAACAAATCCCGGATTCTTTTATACCTATGCAGTTTAACAATCCTGCTAATCCTGAAATTCATGAAAAAACAACTGCCGAAGAAATCTGGCATGATACGGAAGGCAAGGTGGATATTGTTATAGCTGGTGTCGGAACGGGCGGAACAATTTCCGGTACTGGCAAAAGGTTAAAAGAAAAAAAATCTGATATACAGATTGTGGCAGTTGAACCTTTTGGCTCGCAGGTTTTGGCAGGCAATCCTGCTGGAAGACATGAAATACAGGGAATCGGTGCTAATTTTGTCCCTAAAAATTATGACAGAAATGTTGTAGATGTTATTTTTCCGGTTGGTGATGACGATGCTGTTTATACAGCAAGAAGGCTTGCGGCTGAGGAGGGAATTTTATGCGGTATTTCATCGGGTGCGGCAATGTATGCCGGTTTAGAATTTGCTAAAATGCCTGATAATACCGGAAAATTAATTGTTGTAATTTTACCTGATACTGGCGAACGTTATCTTTCAAGCGTTTTATTTAGTTAAAAATAATATAGAATTTAAATATTACGAAATGTAAAAATAAATTTAAAAAGGCTGAAACCCTTGCTATAATCCCTATAGGATAGGATAGGATAGGATAGGTGGCGCACTGTCAATTTTTTTCGGATAATTCCGTTTATATATTTGTACGTATAAAACATGAGGTATAAATTATGCAAAATGGCGAGATTGGCGGAGTTTCCGGAGGTAATAACATCAGCTGGAATCAAAAGTTAGCGCAAGAACTTGATGCTGCAGATGGTAAGAAAGATGGAAAAATAAGTGCAAGTATCTGGAATAGTTTTATGAATCATACAGGAAGCAGCGGGAATAAAATTAAAAATTTTATTAATATTAATAATGCAGCAAAAAGTTTAAATTATTATGATACCAAAAAAGATGCCGGTAAAGTTGATTGGGATAACTGGCAAAGTATGTACGAGTCATTTACTGACAAAAAAGATGCTTCCGGTGCCCAAGAAACAACTGTAAAACCTGAGGTTTCTTCACCGGTGTCAGCAACAGATGATGGAATTGAAGTTTCAGCTGCGGCTAATAATGCACCAGAAAAACCGCAGCAAGCAAGTTCGCAGCAGCAGGCAGATTTTGAAAATGCTCTTAAAGAAAACAAATTTATGAATTCTTTTTCTGATATAAATACCTTTTTAAATGAAGGAGGTTTTGGAAAACATGGAACAGGATTGCAGGATGAAAACGGTTTGCATTATGTACTGGATAAAAACAGCGGTAGTACTTATGTGAATGATAAAGGCGAGTCTGTAAGAATATGTAGTTTTGAGGCTATGTTTGTTGCCCCCGGCGGGACAATGGTTTCATACTCAAATAGCACAGGCAATTCAAATAAAGTTTTCTATGACAAAGACGGCAACCCTGTACAGGGAAGATTAACGGTTAAACAAGCAGATGACAGTTTAATAACATACGAGTTCAAATATGAAGCCGGTAAACCGGTTTTACTGTCAAGTGAAACAACTAAAGCTGAAAATAGTGACTCAAAATGGCATAAAATGCTAGGAGCAGGTGGTATTGATCCCGGAACAGACGTACAACAGAGAGCAGAGCATATTAATAAAATGGTTGTAAATGATGTTGTTCGTTCTTTGCTGCAGGAGGAAGTTCAGACAGAAAAGCAAGAAAATGATTGATGAACAGTTGAAAACGGCTGGATATTGAGTGAAGACTAATAATAAACAGCAGAAAATAAAAAAACAGACCTGATATAGTATCAGGTCTGTTTTTTGTTAAATAATTTCAGGCTTACATCATACCGCCCATGCCGCCGGGCATTTGAGGCATTTCAGGTTTTTCTTCCGGAATGTCTACAACAGCAGCTTCTGTTGTCAACAACATTGAGCCTACTGATGCAGCGTTTTCAAGAGCTGAACGTGTAACTTTAGCAGGGTCTACAATACCTGATTTGAACATGTCAACGTATTCATCATTCAAAGCATCGTAGCCGTAAGCTGATTCGTGAGTTGTTACAGTATCAACTACAACATCAGCTTTAGCGCCTGCGTTGTGTGCAATTGCTCTTAAAGGTACGTCTAATGCGGCTGTTAAGATTTT
>CALURE010000015.1 GCA_944323095.1 Candidatus Gastranaerophilales bacterium | reverse complement strand
CAGGAAGGAACAATACTTTAGGAGATTTTAGACTTTCAACAATTTGAACAGCGTTTGAGCTTGTGCAGCAAATATCACACTCAGATTTTACTTCTGCAGTTGAATTAATATAACATACAACAGGAATATTCGGATTTTTACTTTTAAATTCTCTGAGCTGCTGTAAATTTATCATATCAGCCATATCGCATCCGGCTTTTAGATTAGGGAGGATAACTTTTTTAGATGGATTGAGGATTTTTGCCGTCTGAGCCATAAAATATACACCTGCAAATATAATCATATCTGCATCTGTTTTTGATGCCATCCTGCTTAAATACAGAGAGTCCCCGACATAATCCGCAACTTCATCAATTTCTATATTCTGGTAGCAGTGCGCCAGGACAACAGCGTTTTTTTCTTCTTTAAGTCTTTTTATTTCGGTTGTATAATTCATTTAGAGTTTATCCTCCGTTTAGTGTAAATTTATGTAAAATTTGTGAACTTTTTAAAATATATTGTATAATAAAAAAGTAATAGAGTAAACTAATTTAAGAAAAAGATATTATGGATTTAAACAATATTTTATCACAATTAGGCGCAGGAAGTAAAGAAACAGTTTACTTATCTGTAACCCCAGGTGTCGGGCTTGAATTGATTCAGCTTGATATGTCCAATCATTCAGTGAAAACTTATGCATATAGACCATTAAATTATAATGATGCATTAAGAGAAATTTCGGATTTTGATGCATTTAAGACTGCTGTAACAGAACTATTTGAAGAAACAAAAATTAATATGAAAAGCAACGTGGTTTTGAATTTGCCTATGGTGCTTTTCGGGAGTAAAGAACTACCGCTGTTACTTGCTGACGATGCTGTTATGGAAGCTTTAACATCAGAAGTTGAGCAGTCTTATATATTTAAAAGATACGAGCCTGTTGTAAGCTGGTGTGATTCAAACAGCAGCCAATCAGGTGATATGAGAAAACTTTTTTATTCAGCTGTTCAAAAAAATACTGTTGAGGCTATTACAAATGCTCTGGCAGAACTCGGAATCAAGCTGTCAGGGGTGGAAGTTTCTTTGACATCTATATTAAAAGCTCTGGCTTTTTCCGGACTTGCTGAAGATGAAATGAGGGATAATTACTCATGGAATTTGATGCTTGTTACGCAGAACGGATATTCAATCTGTTCCATGATAGGTAAAAATATAATTGATTATTATGAAGAACCGCTTGCAATAAAATCTTTTGAAGGTGATGAAATTTATAACGCAATTAATGCTTCACTTCAAATTACATTAATGAGTTATCCGGCGAATTGTTTATATATCATATCTGAAACTGATATGGTTAGTGCGGAACTTCTTTCTAAGAGGATTTCTTTTGATGGTATTATAAAATATCTGGAAAATAACAGTTATAAAAAACAGGATGTTATTCCGGTAAGCTTAAATATTCTTGAAGAAATTGCAAGCAAAATTTCCCTTGAAGCGATTGGTATCGCCACGGGAAGCAGTGTTAGTTTCCCTGTTAAATTTAATTTTACTCTTGGTTCAAAAACAGAGGTTATTAATGACCCTGATGAGCCTGTCCATATACCTATCGGTGAAAACGGTTATGATTTATCTCCGAATGCTGCAAGAAATATTGCTTTTTTAATTGCAATTATTGTTTTGCTTCCTACTTTTGGGGTATTTTTGGGTGTGCCGATGATAGAAAAGCAGAAGCAGGCACAGCTGGATGATGTCAATGCACGTCTGGAGCAGACTAATGCAGAGATAAAACGTGTAGAAGATGAATTAAATATGTCAAACAGTTTTGATGTTAATACGGAAATTAAGAAAGTTCTCGGGTTTAACAGGGATAAACTTATTTCATATTCTGCTCTTGGCGAATCTGTTCCCAAACAATTATATATAACTTATTTTGTAGCAAAGGATAATGGTAAGGTTGATATAAAAGGCGGTGCTTCAAATGTTGAAGATATTTATGCATTTTTCAAAAATATGAAGGAATCTATGATTAATACCCAGCTGAGAATTCAGAAACTGGAGTTGAAAACAGATTCTGTGGATGAGGCGGTTACTATTGATCCTTCAGCCCCTTCTGATTATGAGTTTGAAATAACAAATATGTCTGCTCCGGAACTTTCTCAAATAGTTGTTCCGCCAAGCAATGATCCGAAAAAAGAACAGGAAGATAAAAAGTAGGGAGTAAAACATTGGAAAACTTGAGTTTTTATATAAAGAAATTTCAAATAGCATTTGGCCTTTTATTTTTAACTGTTGCACTGGTCGTGTTCGTTGTGTACAAAACTGTTCCTGTGGTTCAAAATATTTTAAATATTCAAGAGCAGCATAAAACGCAGTCAGCTTCACTCGCTGATGCGGAAAGAAAACTTGAAGGTTTAAAGGCACAGGCTGAACAGAAAAGAATAGAGAACGCAAATTTGCCAAAAGCATTTTTCAAACCGATAACTGAAGGATTAGATACGGAGGCTGTTATTTCTGATGAATTTGGTGAAATATTACAGCTTTTACGTGAAAATAAAATCAAAACCCGTTCTGTTAATTATGAATACGACCCTCAGGATGATAATTTCGTAAAAAATGTTGCTTATAAATATCATGTTTGCAGAATAACAGCTCAAATGATAGCAAGCTATGCTGACTTTGAAAATTTCCTGAGAGATTTATATAAGCACGAACATTTTCTGGAAATTTCAAAAATTGAAATAGTTCCTTATGAGAAAAATAAACGTATTCTTCTGGTAAATCTGCAATTAAAACTTTATGCTGAAAAGTTAGGTGCTCAAGCTCCTCCACCTGCGCCTGCACCTGATGCGAATGCAGGCGGTGTTCCATCTCCGCAGCCTGCTGACACCAGCGGCGGTGTATCTCCTGAAGCACCTTCGGCACAGTAAAAATTCAACGGATTATTATTGGAAAAGTTTAAAATTTATTCCGAATAATTGTTCTTTATTTTGCATGCAGGAGGAACAGTATGATGTTTCAAGTGCATTATGTCTTGCAAAATCTTTAAAGTCAGAACCGCATCTGCCTCTGTGGTCATTTGCAAGAAACGGACAGCAGTAGACTCCTTTTGCTGTTAAAATTCTGCCGTATTCGCAGTCAAGACTGTTCCATTTATATTCACAGTCATATTCTGAATTTTTAGTTTTATCGTAGTAGACATTTATCGTGAAATTGTTATCCTGTGCATCAAATCCGGCTTTTTTAAAAATTCTTTTAAACTCGTTAATGAGTGTATTTTTATCTTCGTTATAATAATTAGTTATACAAATAATGGGGTTAAAATCATATTTTACAAGACTTTTTACGGCATGCACGGCCTGCCTGTATGAACCTCTCCCTCTGATGTCGTCATTTTTGACTTCATCATAGTGATCAATACTCAGTTTAAAAATGATTTCAAAACGGCTTTCGTCCTGTACACGTTTTAGAAAACGGACTTTTTTCTCATTTATAAATGTTCCGTTTGTGAATATGCAGACATTAGAGCGTTTAAGGCATGTTCTGAGAACTGTATTAAAATCCGGATGTGTCATTGGTTCTGCGCCTGTCAAATATATGCATTCTATATTTTCTTCTCCGGTGTCTGACAAAGCTGCTTTTATGTCATCAATTGGGATAAAATCTTTAATATTTTTGTTCAGCGGGAAATCTATATAGCAGTGTCTGCAATGCTGGTTGCAATTTTTAGCGGTTAATTCGATAAACAGATTGTTAAGCTCTTTCAGCTGACAAACCGGTGTTTGGAAAACAGTGTTTTTCATAAAATTTTCAACTCCTTCTTGATTTAAAGATATTGTATTAAGCTGAAAATTAAAAAAAAATTCTCCTATTGGACAATTATTTTTTGAAATCATCGGGAGTTTTATTTTCCAGCCATTTGGACATTATGTAATGTTCGTAGCTGAGTGCGTAATTATATAATGCTTTAACAAGTATTCTGCCGCTTTCGGATTTGCCGGTTATTAAAAAATCTCCGGATTTATTTTGTGCAAGCATGATTTCTTTGTGTACTATTTTGTCAACGTTATTTTTCGGATTTTTGTAAATTACATATTTTATCCAGTCGCAAAGAATTTTTACGGCTGTAATTTTTCCAGATAATATTTCATCATTTTTAGATTGAAGATATTTTGAAAATTCCTGTAAGATCATTTTGAATTTTTACTCCTCAAATGGGGTTGCGGCTGCAAAGCATATGATGTCAGTTATTCCGTTTTTCTCAAGTTCTTTAACCATTTCTTCAAAGGTTGAACCTGTTGTGCATATATCGTCGATAAGAAGTACGGGGGTTCCATTGTAATGTTGTTTGTCAACTTTGAATGCATTTTTCAGATTTTCAATTCTTTCCTGCCGTTTTAGTTTATACTGGGGTCTGGTATCTTTAATCCTTTTTATTAACTCTGTATTCAGAGTATTTTTTGTAATTCTGCAGAATTCTTCTCCGGTAATGTTCATATGGTTGTATTTCCGTTGTTTTTCACGTTTGGGGTAAATCGGAACGGGAACAACTTCAAATTCTTTTCCCAGTGATATTTTTTCAAAATATTCTGCCATGAATTTTGCAAGATAGAATGCAAGATCTTTTTGTTTATGATATTTCAAACCTCTTATTAATTTCTGGAGATTTTTTGAATAAATTCCTGCGCAATAAACCGGTTTTCCTTCAACTGTTCTGTTAATTTTAACGGCTGTGAATTCCATTTGTTCGTAGCATTTGGAACACATTTTTACGGCTTCTTTTGAACTTTTGCAAAAGTAGCATTTTTTCTTGTAAATCCAGTCAAGAAGGTGTTCAAAAAATTTTTGCATAATTTAATTATAGCGCAAATAAGATTATAAATCTTTTCTTATTACCATTTTGTATCCGAGTATATCAAGGAGAATTTGTAAATCATTTAATTTCATATTTCCGTTTAACAGTTTCCGGTTCAAGCTTTCAGCGGAAATTTTTTGGCCGTGACGGGAAAGATATTGTGCTGCTTGTTCTAATGTCATTCCGTTTTGTTCAATTAATTTTAATACCTGTCTGAGCATATTTGTTTTTAACTTATAAATTGTATAATTTAATTTATAACATGATTTAAGTTATAAGTCAATAAATTTATACTTATAAATTATGAATAAGGAAATGTTATTGAAACAATTTGGTAAAAATGTAAAAATCGAAAGAATAAAACACGATTTAACAAGAGAGCAGCTTGCTGAAATTATGGATGTTTCAGTAAATTATTTATCAAGCATTGAATGCGGCAAAGCAAATATGTCTTTAGGCAAAATTTTAGAATTGTCGAAATATTTGGGCACAGATATTTCAAACCTTCTGGAATTTAAGTCATAAACCTTTTTACATCGGCAGTTTTATGCAGAATTCTGTTCTTGTGTTTTCTTCACTGTCAACGGTGATTTCTCCTCCATGTGATTTTATTATTTGCTGGGATAGATAAAGCCCGAGACCGGTGCCGATTTTGCGGAATTTTTTTGCTGCAGAGTAGTATTTATTAAATATCAATTTAATTTCCTCTGCGGGAATTCCCTGTCCGTAGTCAATTATTGAAATTGTTATGAAACCGGGGATTTCACCTGTTGTAATATCTATTCTGTCTTTTGTGTTGCTGTGTGAGATTGCGTTGGATATGAGATTTTTTATTACTCTTTCAAGCTGCAGTGGGTCTGCCGTAACTTTTATATCACGTTTTGGTGTGAAATATATTGTCAGACCGGAATTGTTTGCTATCGGCTGTGTGCTTTCCACAATATCTGAAATAAATTTGTTCAGCATGATATTTTCTTTTATAAGTTTGATGCCTGTTTCTTTGATTTTGTATGTTTCAAGAATTATCTGAACAAGTTCAACGAGTTCCTGATTTGAATTTTTCATATTTAAAAGAGCTACTTTTTGTTTTTCGGTAATTTCGCCGAATGTCCCGTTTAATAAAAAATTTATTATATTGGATTCTGCGACTATCGGAACTTTAAGATCATGGGTTAAAGTTGCGACAAAATCTTCTTTTAACGTTTCAATTTCACGTTCTTTAGTAACATCTTTTATCAAAATGACATATCTTTTTTTGTCGTCATCCAGCGAAAGTTTAATTGAACTCATTATAAAATTATTAGTCGGAGTATGCTTGATAAACACATCTTTTGCTTTAATCCTTTCAATAGATGTATCATCGCTTATTTGAATATAATCAAAAATATTTGTTCCTATAATTTCCTGTCCTTTTAGTCCAAACCATGTTCCGACTTTCGGGGTTGCCCTTAATATATTGTATTTGTCGTTTATAATCAAAATACCGTCAGAGAGGGAATTTATTACAGATTCCAGAAGTTTGTTCTGACGCATAAGTTCTGCCTGATATTCGACTATCATTTTTTCTCTGTCGTTTAGCGTTTCAACCATACGGTTAATGCTGTCTGTTACATTTTTATAAGTCGGGTGATTAATTTCTTCTATTTTAGTTGACAGGTTGCCGTATCTGACAGAGTTTACAGTATTTGTAACCATGCCAAGATAATCGTTAATCTTTGACCAGCGCCTGTTTGTCTGCCTTGTTATTAAAAACAGGATAAGAAAAACCAGAATAATACTTAAATTTAAAATATACCACAGCATTTATTTTTACCTCTCTTTATGGTAGAATTATATCAGATAAGGGAATTTTTGTACATGGGAAATTTAAAATTATCTGATACGATTAAAATGGTAATAACGGATTTTGACGGAGTTGTTACCGATAACTGCGTGTATATCAGTGATGATTTTAAAATGAGCAGAAGGTTAAATTTTAAAGACATTATGGCTTTTTCTATTTTGAAAAAACATAATTACATGATAGGCATAATTTCCGGTGAAAAAAATGCCGCAATAGAAATTCTTGCAAAAAAATTCGGGATAGAAGAAGTTCACCAGAACATCAGAGTTAAAATAGATGTTTTAAAAGAAATTGAAAAGAAATATAATCTTACCGGAGACGAATTTTTATACATAGGCGATGATATTAATGATATAGAGTGTCTTGAGTATGCAAAATATAAAATTACCGTTCCGCATGCCGTTGACAAAGTAAAAGGCATTAAAGGCATTCAAATTACTCAAAATGAAGCCGGCAGCGGAGCTTTCAGAGAGGTTGCGGATTGTTTGATAAAATAAAAGAAATATTAGGAAAAATTAAAACTTTAAACAGTTCTATTGAACAATATAAAAAGGATTCTATAATTACTTCGCTTCCGGTGCTGACATGTGTGAACAGAGCTAAAAAACTTATAGAAGAAAATAAACCTGACGAAGCGGAACAGATTTTAAAAGAGGCTCTGTCGCTTCCTAATCAGGCAGGGCTTGTTTATAAGTATCTCGGGGTTATATATGAGCAAAGGCAGCAGTTTGATCTGGCAGTAGAAAATTATCAGATTTCTGCGGATCTGGAGCCTCAGGACAAAACTATCTGGCAAAAGCTCGGTTTTGCGCTTATAAAAGCTAAGGAATATCACAGGGCAGAACTGGCTTTTGATAATGCAGACAAAATTCAGGCGCTGAATACGAACACTTTCACTGGCTGGGGCATGGCGCTAATGAAGCAGGAGCGCTTTAAAGAAGCCCATGAAAAGTTTGTGCAGGCTATAAAGTACAGCAAATATAATTTCGCAGCAATATTTTTGTGTGCAGTTACGGAGATAAATCTGCAGATGTATGATAAAGCCGAAACAAGGCTAACCTTCCTTGCAAATGTCTGTCCGAATGCAAATAATACTTTTGAATTTGCGCGTTTGAAATATTTGAAAAAGAATTATGACAGCGCCATTCATTATGCGAAAAAATCTATAGAACTTTTTGATAAAATGCTGCCCGCTTATATTTTGCTCGGTAAAATTTACTCGGAAAAATTTGACGTGGCAAATTCTCTGAAATACTTTGAAGAAGCTGAGCAACAAAGTTTTTCCGACTCAAATCTTTATCTGGAATGGGGTATTGCACTCGAAAAGTTTGAAAAAAGCGATGAAGCCAAAGCAAAATTTTTAAAGGCTTATGAATTGTCGCCTGAAAATATGGAAATAACAGCACGTCTGGGGCTATGCTGCGCTGAGAGAAAAGAATTTGACGAGGCAAAACAGCTGCTTGAAAAAGTTAACGAAAAAGATCCTGATAACAAAATTGTTAAACAGGCACTGGGCATTATAGCTTATGAAAATAACGAGACGGATAAGGCTGTTGCATTATTTCGTACGGATGATGAAAATTTTATAAATTGTTATTACCTTGCAAAATGTTACGAGCGGCTCGGAAATGATACAAAAGTTAAAGATTATTACAATTCTGCAATTTTGTTAAATCCCTCGTATATGAAAGCTTATACAGATTTTGCCTCATATTTGATGGCGGCAGAAGATTATCAGGAAGCAAAGCGTAAATTGCGTAAAGCTCTAAAGATTTGTCCTGACAATACAGAATTGCTTAATATGTTATTTTATGCAGGTTACATACTTGTCAAGGAAAACGTTTGTGAATATAATGTTAAAGAAACATTGGAAATCGCTGATAAAATAGAAAAAATCAGCCCCGAATTGTTTAAATACCATGAACAAAAAGCGGAATTATCCAAACTTTTAAACAACAAATCGGAAAGTGTATAAAATTGAGAAAAATTATCGTTCAAAAATTCGGCGGAACTTCGGTCGCAGATACAAATAAGATTAAAAATGTCGCAAAGACTGTTATCAGAGAAAAACAAAACGGTAACGATGTAGTTGTTGTAGTATCCGCCATGGGGCATACTACTGATTATCTTGTTAAAATGGCAAAAGATTTAAGCCCGGATCCGTCAGGACGTGAGATGGATATGCTTTTATCAACAGGTGAAGGTGTTTCTATTGCACTTCTTGCTATGGCTATTCAGGCTCAAGGCTATGATGCTGTCAGCTTTAATGCCATGCAAATCGGAATTTTGACAGAAAATATTCATACTAAAGCAAGAATTTTAAAAATAAAAACCGATAAATTGAAAGAGAATTTGAAAGCCGGAAAAATTATTGTAATTGCAGGGTTTCAAGGAGTTACCGATGACGGAGAGATTACAACTCTCGGCCGCGGCGGATCTGATACTTCGGCTGTTGCAATAGCAGCTGCTTTAAATGCAGAAAGGTGCGATATTTATACTGATGTAGAAGGTGTTTATACTACAGACCCGAGAGTTGTGCCAAATGCATCTAAGCTTGATGAAATTTCTTATGAAGAAATGCTTGAACTTGCTCATGCTGGTGCTAATGTTCTGCATCCGAGAAGTGTTGAAACTGCCAAGCTTAATAATGTTCCTCTGAGAGTGAGAAGCAGTTTTAAACAGGATAATTTAGGTACTTTAATATTAGGAGTTGATAAGATGGAAATTAACAGACCTGTAGCAGGTGTTGCAGCAGATTTATCACAGGCAAGAATTGTTGTATGCGATGTTCCTGATAAACCCGGTGTCGCTGCAAAGATTTTTTCAGCGCTTGCAAAAGAAAATATATCTGTAGATATGATTATTCAATCATATGCAAGAAAAGTATCGAATACAAATGATATAGCTTTTACAATCGACAGTGCGGATCTTGATAAAACCGTGAAAACTCTTGATACTTTAAAACACGATATTGATGCGCACGGTGATATTCAGATAGATGACAAAATTGCAAAAGTATCAATTGTAGGGGCAGGCATGATTGACCGCCCGGGGGTTGCATCTTCAATGTTTGAAACCCTTGCGCAGCAAAATATTAATATACGTATGATTTCAACAAGTGAAATTAAAATAAGCTGTCTTGTTGACAAAAGCGATGCTCATCGTGCAGTGAAAGCTCTGCACAAAGTATTTGGCCTTGAAAGTACTGAAATTGCTGATGTAAAAGGTGACTTGCCGGATGTGTAATCCGTAAAGTGAAATTGTTGGGGTTTATATCGCAGTTTACACCAGATATTCTAAAAACAGTCATGATGTCATTCCGAACTTGTTTCGGAATCTTAACATTATAAGACGCTGCCCGCATTGGGACATTTTGCACGAAATCATAGATTTCGGCAAAAGCAGTCAAACAAGTTCAGCGTGACGATTACAGCTATTTTTAGTGTAAACTGCAATATAAATCCTAAATTATTGGTCTTGAAAATAATAAAAAAACAGGTTATAATTATAATAACCTGTTTTTTTAATTGAAAGGAGAGAAGATTTATGAAAAGATTATTAAGAAATGTAAACTTCGGGGGGGGGGCGCCTCTCAGTTAGATGGAATTCAAGAGTTCAAGAAGTCAAGATGTCAGGCTGTTTACTTTAATGTCATTTTGCATTTATTGCCCAATTTAAAATTAGTTAAAGAAAGATCGCGCAACAGGTGCGCGATGACAGAACAATTTTCTGTCATCCCCGAAATAAATTCGGGGCAGGCTCTGAACTTGTTTCAGGATCTCATATCAGGAAGATTAGAAAATAAGCCCTCACCCCAGCCTATTATGGCAAACGGAGGTCAGGAAGTCCGGAGGTCAGGCGATTTAGAAGGTAAGAAGATAGGAAGTTTGGAAGGTAAGCCATTTACATTAAACAGCTTATCCTCTAATCCTCCTACCCTCCTATCTTCAAATAATCATTTAGGTGGGAACGCTTCGCTTATCCCACCCTACGAACTCCCCATCTCCCGCAAGGGGACAGGAAAAAGCATTTCACCCTTCACTCTTCACACTTCACTAAAGAAACCAGCGTTTACATTAGCGGAAGGTGCTGCGCACGTAGACACCACTGACAATGTCCGTCGAGCTGCGTTTACTCTGGCTGAAGTTTTAATCACCCTTGGAATTATCGGAGTTGTTGCTGCTTTAACTATACCTGCATTGATAGTAAATTATAAAGAAAAGGAAATAATAACAAAAGCCAAAAAGAATTATTCTGTAGCAATGCAGGCTTTGCAGCTTGCACAGGCTGAGTATGGTACTCCTAATGATAATTCTACCTTGTTTTTGTCCGCAAATACCGCTGACGAAGTAACAAAAGAGTTTGCTAAATTTGTACCGGGCGGTCACTTATGTGTTTCTAGTTCAAATGAAACTATATGCAAAGAACTCAGTTACAAGGTTTTATATACATCATATAAAAACAAATACGGGTATGTTCGTCCTCCTGCTGTTATTTTACCTGACAGTGGGGTACTATTTGTGGCTTTGAGCGACAATAAATGTCAGGATACTGAAGTTTCAGGAGTGTCGCTTGATTAAGATGGTAATCAGAAATACAATCCTGATGGTACACCTGTGATGTGGTATGATACACGTAATGATTGCGGCAGTATTACTATTGATATTAATGGTGCAAAACAGCCTAATAAAGCCGGCTATGATGTTTTTGAATTTACTGTCTGGAGTAATCGTACCGGTAAATCTTACTGGGATGTTATGGGCAGTTCAAGTTTGTTTAGTATTTTAAGCGGCGGCAAGCTAAAATATAATAAGAATAATTAGAAATTTTTTATATTACAACAAAGAAAAGGAGCTGTGGTTCTGCCTTTTGGCAGTTCCGGCAAGCTCCTGTTGGAATTAAGAATAGCTGGAAGTATGAAAAAGATTTAATGATTATATTTAATAGAATAAGTGTTATTTTTACAATTACCCATATGTCTAATATAAAAGGCTAATAATTTAACAGTAAAAAATTAAGATTTTGCATGCTAAAAATGGCATGCTCAAAACTGAAAAAGTTTTTAGGCTTGAATAAGTGTAACTTGTGCACTTTATAAAAAACCTTGTAATAACGCTATTTTTAAGCACCTTAATAAAACTTTATACAAGGGGTTGACAAAATATGTTTTATAGTTTATATTAAAAGTGTTAGATGAAGTGTTAAATAAACACTTAATTAAAGCCTCAAGAGAGGAGGGATATTATGATAACAGTAAATCCGGTAAAATTTAATACAGTTAAACCTGTCTCCTTTGGAGAAGGAAACCTTAATAATATAACCCCGAGCGTAGCAATATTGGCTCTCCAAAACCCCAATGCGAAAATCAATTTCGAAAATGACTTGATGCGTACAAAAAAGGCTGACGCGGTGCAGAACCCCAATGTATTCTCAAGCACTTTGAATAAACTTCGCAAGACTTATAATATACTATTTTCACCTGATTACGACAGAGCTAACAAAAGCCCTAAACATATTTCATTTTTAGGTTAATTGCTGTCGTAGAATTTACCCCACCAAAAACTTACTACATTGATTTAACCATGTTGCTAAGTATTTATTAAATAAATTGATGTATCCTTTCTGTTGTATACGGAAAGGATACTCAATTATGAATGAAAAAATCAGAGAAATAAGGTTTGATGCTGAAAAAGCAAGATGCTTTTTTTCTAAAATACTTGCTTTTACTTTAGGACCTGTGGAATTGAAAGAGCTTCTTGATGAAAATAAGGTTAAGCTTGTTGATGTGCGGCTTGCATCAGATTATGAAATAGCACATATTCCTTCTGCTATTTCCATTCCTAAAGAAGAACTTGCAGATAACACTGAAAAACTTTCAAAAAACGAAATAACTGTAGTTTATTGCTACAACGAGCAGTGTCATTTAGGAGCTGAAGCCTGTTTAATTCTTGCAGAATACGGTTATCCGGTTATGCTTTTAGAAGGCGGTTTTAAAACGTGGACAGAAGATTTCCGCTTTGCAACTACATCAAATTAGATTTTTGGAGAGAGTACATGATTATCAGATAATGGGACTCTCTTTACAAATAATTTAAAATATATTATTATTATTTTATGAGAAAGGAGCGAGCTATGAAAATAAAAATATCTTGTAATGTCGGGGGGGGGGCGCGCTAGAGGCTCAGACCCTTGCTTTTACACTTGCAGAAGTTTTGATTACTCTTGGGATTATAGGAGTTATTGCCTCTCTTACTATTCCGAATGTTGTTCAAAAATACCGTGCATCTGTTTTAAGAACACAGTTTAAAAAATCATACAGTACTTTATCTCAGGCATTAAGTTTGACGGCAGAAGAACTTGGAGGTAGTCTCCACGAAATGTTTAAGGCTGAACCTCCTGGGTATGACGGAGTTGTATTATTTCGTGAAACATTTAATAATTATCTATTACCAACTGCAGAATTAAAAGAATCATCTCAATTGTTTGCATTTGCACCTTATAATAAAAATTTAGAAAGTGATTATACTTCAATGGGTCTTGGCGCATATCCCGGATATATTATATTAGGTGATGGTACTGCTGTTTCTGTATTTAAAAATAATGGTAGATTAAGTGTACTGGTTGATATAAACGGACTTAAGCATCCTAACCGTGCCGGTTATGATGTTTTTTTGTTTGTAGTAGATACAAAGCAGGATATTTTAACGAGCTGGTCTCAGGATGCTCAGAACTATTGTTCCAAAACATCTACAAATTTATATAACGGGCGTGCATGCACATATTATGCAATGATTGACAGGAGTCCTGATAATAGCTCAAAGAGGTATTGGGAAGCTTTAGATTTTTAAGTAATTATATATTTGCACCGCCGTCATTTTTGATTTTTTCAAGAACATTTCTTGCGCCGTCTTTTGATTTTGCAAGTTCCAGTGCAAAACTTGTTGCTTCGCTGTCTCTGGCAATGGCTTCTTTCAATCCTGTCATTTCATCGAGGTTAAGATTAGAAAGCATTGAAGGATCAGAGTTTAAGGCAATTTTAAACAGCTTCTGCGATATAAAATCAAACCCGGGAAGACCCGCATACAGCGAATACCATTTATAAAACTGGTGAGCCATGTAATATGGATCAATATCGCCGTTTCGCATAATAAACATCGGTTTAGACTTAAAAGAAAAGCCTGATTCAGTGATTATATTTATATATAAAGCTTCAAAACCTTCAAGAGCGGTTACAAGTCCTTCTTCTTCATTAATTGCGTTTAGAATTTTGTCAGCATTGTCTAATTTTATTACTTTAGTTCCTTTTGTTTCAATATAGGCTAAAAGTTTTGCAGGATCATTATTACACCCGTTAACAATATCCGAAACATTTTGTTTGACGAGTTCTTTCTTTTTCTCTGTTTCAGCAGTCAGAGTCATAGTTATGCCTTTTGAAAGAACTGTTTTGGAGGTTGAATTGGTGCTTGAGACCTTTAAATGTCTGCGAAGCTTTTTACTGAGCGCTTTTTCCTGCTGTTCTAAAAAGAAATAAATAATTTTTTGAAAGAAGTTCATAATATTAATATATTATATTATCGTGTTGTTGTAAATATTCTCTTATTCATCTATTCAATTCCGATAACATTTTTTATCCAAATATTAAGTTTGTATAAAGATTGTAAAAAATACACTTGCTTTTAAAACGACTTTATTTTATAATGTAATTGTGAAATAAATCACAATTAACAAAGGAGATATAAATTTATGACAACAAAAAGCAAAAAAACGGTTGAAAACCTTGAAAAAGCTTTAAAAAGCGATTCAAGCAAAGTTGAAACCGCTGAACAATTGGAATTGTTAATCGAAAGAGTTAAGAAAGCTCAAAAGATTTATTCAAATTATTCTCAAGAACAGGTTGACGCAATTTTTAAAGCAGCTGCAACTGCTGCCGACAAAGCACGTATTCCTCTTGCAAGAATGGCTGTTGAAGAAACAGGTATGGGTGTTTTGGAAGACAAAATTATTAAAAACCACTTTGCATCAGAATACATTTATAACAAACATAAAAATGCTAAAACCTGCGGAATTATTAAAGAAGACAAAACTAACGGAATTAAAATTGTTGCAGAACCTCTTGGAGTTATTGCAGGTATTGTTCCTACTACAAACCCGACTTCTACCGCAATTTTCAAATCATTAATTGCTTTGAAAACAAGAAACGGAATAATCTTTTCTCCGCACCCGAGAGCAAAAGCCTGCACTATTGCTGCCGCTAAATTAGTTCTGGAAGCAGCAGTTAAAGCCGGCGCTCCGGAAGATATTATCGGCTGGATTGATGTTCCGTCTATTGAACTGTCTAATCAGTTGATGAAACACGAATCAATTTCTTGTATTCTTGCAACAGGCGGTCCTGGAATGGTTAAAGCTGCATATTCTTCAGGCAACCCTGCTTTGGGTGTAGGCCCCGGCAACGCATCTGCAGTTATTGATGAAACTGCTGATATTAAAATGGCTGTTTCTTCAATTATTATGTCAAAAACTTTTGACAACGGTATGATTTGTGCTTCTGAACAATCTGTAATCGTTGTTGATGAAATTTATGAAGAAGTTAAAAAAGAATTCATCTACAGAGGTGCTCATCTTTTGACTCCTTCTGATGAAAAGAAATTAATCGATCTTCCGTTCATTGACCCGAAACGCGGAACAGCTCATCCTGACATCGTTGGTCAGAGCGCACACAGAATTGCAGAACTTGCAGGATTTAAAGTTCCTTCAACTGCTAAATTACTTCTTGCGGAAAGACCTTCTGTTGATTGGGAAGATCCGTTCTCAAGAGAAAAATTATCACCGATTTTAACTATGTATAGAGCAAAAGACTTTGAAGAAGCAACAGAAATGGCTTACGAACTTGTTTCAAAAGGCGGCGCAGGCCACTCTGCAGACCTTTATACAGATACACGTCATCAGGAAAGAATTGATAAATTTTCTGAAAAAATGCCTGCTTGCAGAGTTTTAATTAACTCACCATCTGCACAGGGCGGTATCGGTGATTTGTATAACTTTAAACTTGAACCGTCACTTTCACTTGGCTGCGGTTCATGGGGTAAAAATGCCGTTTCAGGTAACATCGGTGTTGAAAACTTATTGAACTACAAAACAGTTGCAGAAAGGAGAGAAAACATGCTCTGGTTCAAAGTTCCGCCAAAAGTTTACTTCAAAAGAGGGGCAGTTGATTTAGCTCTTCGTGAACTTCAAGGCAAAAAACGCGCCTTTATTGTAACTGACAGATTCTTATTCAACTCAGGTGCAGTAGATCATATTGTTAATGTTTTGGATGAAGTAGGTATTGATCACCAGATATTCTTTGATGTAAAACCTGATCCGACATTATCAACTATTAATCAGGCAATGGAAATTATGAAACCTTATGAGCCTGATGTGATTATATCACTCGGCGGCGGTTCTCCGATGGATGCTGCTAAGATTATGTGGTTGATGTATGAACAGCCTGATACGGTATTTGAAGATATTTCAATGAGATTTATGGATATCAGAAAGAGAATATGCCGTATCCCTGAACTCGGTAAAAAAGCTACTATGGTTGCTATCCCGACAACTTCAGGTACAGGTTCAGAAGTTACTCCGTTTGCAATTATTACAGATGACAAAACTCACGTAAAATATGCAATCGCTGATTATGCATTGACTCCTAACATGGCAATCATTGACCCGAACTTTGTTGACGGTATGCCGAAAGGTTTGACAGCTGCATCTGGTATCGATGCACTTGTTCACTCAATTGAAGCTTATGTATCTTCTATGGCTACAAATTTCACAAATTCAAATGCTCTGGAAGCTGCAAAATTAGTCTTCAGATATCTTGAAAGATCCTGGTCTGAAGGTGCAAACGATCCGATTGCCAGAGAAAAAATGCACTATGCGGCAACAATTGCAGGTATGGCATTTGCAAACGCATTCTTAGGTTTGTGCCACTCAATGGCTCACAAACTCGGTGCTATGTTTAATGTACCTCACGGTGTTGCAAACGCACTGTTAATCAGACAGGTAATCAAATACAACGCAGTTGACTGCCCGAAAAAACAATGTATCTTCCCGCAGTACAAGTTCCCGAATGCAAAAGCTAAATACGCTCAGATTGCAGACGAATTAGGATTAGGCGGAAAGAATGACGATGAAAAAGTCGAATTGTTGATTGAAGCAATCGACAAGCTTATGAAAGCAGTTAATCTGCCGAATTCTATTAAAGATTTCGGTGTATCTGAAGCCGACTTTAACGCTAAGTTAGATGAAATGGTAGAACTTGCATTTGACGATCAGTGCACGGGTGCAAACCCTGCATATCCGTTGATGGAAGATATCAAGGCAATCTATAAAGACGCTTACGAAGGTGTTGTACGAGATTACTACGAAACTAAGTAAGTATCTGCTAAAAATTAAAAATAAAAGAACCGCTTTTTTAAGGCGGTTCTTTTTCTTTTAGTTTATAAAGTCTCCTGCTGCATCATAATTTATATAATTTAATTCTTCATCAGTTAGTACAGATTCTATTTTTGTATGCCAGTTGCTAATTTTGTTGTTAGTAATAATAAAACTATAGGCATCGGCGCCGAGCTGATTAGGTCCTTTTAACCCGTTAGCATCAATCATCATTACACCGCATTGTTTAGAATATTTTTCTGTTGTTTCGTAACCTCCGTTGCCGTCAGGAATCCAGTTGCCATCTGCATCTGTAACTTTATTCGTAAATATTCTCCCGCATTCACTATCCCCTCCGATATAAGGATTTATTGAGATTATAGAACCATCGGCAAGTACAGCTTTATAATGATATTTATTTGAATAAGTGGCATTTTTTCCTTTGCCGTCATTTTTTGCTTTCGGGTATTTATAATACTCCGGTGCGCAGTCTGATGAACCTGATTTACATATTTGGGCAATATTTAGATATGAAAAAAATTCGTTAGCTAATTCTTCTGTTGTTTTTGTTTGAATAAATATACCTGCATAATCTGAAGCTCCTGCCTCATATTGCCATCTATTCATAGCATTCAGAATTGTAGAATATGTTTTTTTAGTTTGAGTAGCAAATACTTTATTTTTATAATTTGCAATTAACGCAGGCATAGTCAATGCCGCAACAATTCCGATAATTCCAAGGGTGATTAGAACCTCAGCCAATGTAAATGCAGCTTTACGAATATTGTTAAAGTGGGCTACGTGCGTAGTACCCTCTGCTAATGTAAACGCGGTGCGTCTTTTTAGACCGTAGGGTGGGATAAGCGAAGCGTTCCAAACTGAATGATTAGTAGAGGTTAGGAGGGTAGGAGGATTGGAAGATAGGCTGTTTACAGAAAATAGCTTACCCTCATACCTTCTTATCTTCCTACCTTCTAAATTGGTTTGCCCTTCTGACTTCCTGCCTTCTAATTTTTGTGTAACGAGATCCCGAAACAAGTTCGGGATGACACTTTTATTATTTATACAATTAAGATAACAAAAATAAAACTTAAAACCTGA
>CALURE010000014.1 GCA_944323095.1 Candidatus Gastranaerophilales bacterium | reverse complement strand
ATTGTCCTCTTTTTTTTTAATTTTAATATAAAAAATAAAAGAAGGCAATTTATATTTTAACCCTCACCCGAATTTCAGCCTTTCTCCTTCAGACAAAGGCGAAATTCTGCCCTCTCACAGGGAGAGAGGGCATGTTTGTGATATTATATTATTATGACACGACATTATACCCAAAAATCTTTAAATTATGCAAAAGACCTTAGAATAAATCAAACAGATTGTGAGAATATTCTATGGCAGTATTTACGGGGAAAAAGATTAAACAATATAAAATTCAGACGCCAGGTGCCAATAGGGAAATATATTGTTGATTTCTTAAATTTAAGTAAGAAACTTGTCATTGAACTCGATGGTTCACAGCATATTGATGAAAAATATGTTGAATATGATAAAACAAGAACAGAATTTCTCAATCTTAACGGTTATAAAGTTATTAGATTTTTTGATAATGATGTTATTAATAATATAGAAGAAGTGTTAAATTCAATAATTGAAACATATAACAATATTGAATAGCCTGCCCTCTCTCCCTGTGAGAGGGCAGAATTTCAACTTGAGCTGAGGCGAAAGTTAGAAATTCGGGTGAGGGTTAAAATACAAATTGCCTTCTTTTATTTTTTATATTAAAATTAATTTAATAAAGAAAAGGAAAATATAATGTACTACAAGGGTTTAATCAACACATTCAGAGAATTTTTGCCGGTAACGGAAAAAACTCCTGTTATCACACTTAATGAAGGAAACACACCGCTGATTAAGGCTGATAACCTTGCAAAAAAAATAGGTTTAGAAGCTGAAATTTATTTAAAATTTGAAGGGTGCAACCCGACAGGGAGTTTTAAAGACCGTGGAATGACTATGGCTGTTTCAAAAGCAAAAGAGGCAGGAGCAGGAGCAATTATATGCGCCTCAACAGGAAACACATCCGCCTCTGCCGCTGCATACGGTGCGAAAGCTGGAATGAGAACGTTTGTGTTAATTCCTGACGGCTACATAGCACTGGGTAAGCTCTCGCAGGCAATGATGTACGGAGCCGAAATTATTGCAATACAGGGCAATTTTGATGAAGCTCTTGAAATGGTTCGAAAAATTTCGGATAACTACCCTATAACCCTTGTAAATTCAGTAAATCCTTATAGAATTGAAGGCCAGAAAACAGGTGCATTTGAAATTTGCAATTCACTGGGGCAGGCACCTGACTATCACTTTATTCCTGTGGGAAATGCCGGTAACATAACAGCATACTGGAAAGGTTATAAAGAATGGCATGCCGCAGGTAAAATTTCTTCTTTGCCTAAAATGATGGGATTTGAAGCAGAAGGAGCAGCGGCAATAGTTAAAGGAGAAAGGATTATGCATCCTGAGACTCTTGCTACGGCAATCCGTATAGGAAATCCCGCAAGCTGGAAATTTGCAGAAGCCGCAAGAGATGAAAGCAAAGGCATAATAAACTTTGTAACCGATGAAGAAATAGTAAAAGCATACAAAATGATAGCATCAACGGAAGGCATACTTGCAGAACCCGCGAGCGCCGCATCAGTTGCAGGCCTGATAAAAGTTAAAGACAAAATTAAAGCAGGGACAAAAATTGTCTGTATATTAACAGGCAACGGCTTAAAAGATCCTGACAACGCAATTAAATATTCAAATTCAGATGTTAAAAAGACACCTGCTGACATGACTGAAATTTTACGTGCAATGAAAATATAGTTAATTTTTATCATGCCGAAATGGTTTCAGCCACGCAGTTTCTCTTATTTCCCTGTTAAGTCTTCTGTAATAATTCCGCCCGAACCGCGGTCAATTTCACGCTTAATAGGTTTGTCATTTTCGTCATACCATGTTTTTACAGTGCCGCGCTCAACTATTTTTTCTATTCTTTTGCCCTGTTGGTCATATTGGAGATAAGTTGTAATGCCCTCCGGATATGAGGTAATAATTTCCGATTTTTTCTGCTTATTATCGTAATAGTCAATATCATATTCTTTTTTTATTGCAAGAACATTGTGTTCATTGTAGACAGATTCATATTTGTATATTGCATTTCCGAATTCATCATATCTTTCTCCGGCTTCGTAATTTTTGTCACGGCCAAAATTCATTAAAATCTGGCCTTTTTTGTTATAACTCCTAAAAAGCAATGCTCCGTCAGGGCATTTTTCGTAAACGATTTTGCCTGTATCCGATTCTTTTTCAAAGACCTGAGTGCCGTCAGGTTTTATATAAGACGGTGTGTCTGTATCTTTATTTTCTTTTTTTTCAAATGGATTCTGGAAAAAATTTTTAGCCATATTTTAATTATATCGTAAAAATATATTAAAACTTTAATAATATCATTCATTTATACTAAAGCATGGTATAATTTTGTTATGAAAAAGTTATTATTGCTTTGTTTGATATTTCCCTGTATTGCAGTGTATTCAGGAGAATTGACAGAAGATTATCTTGATATTGCTGCAAATTATTGTACTTATGGAAATTACAAAGAAGCTCTTATTTATCTTGACAGGCTTGTTAGGGAAAATCCCGCAGATGCTGATATAAAAAATTTAAAAAATACTGTTGAACGGGTTATGAGCCCGAATGAGAAATCTTATTTGACTTCTGTCAATAAAAATATTAAAGATTTTCAATCTTTCAAATATCAAGGGAATTCTGAAAAACAGCTTAATGCTCTGTCGTCAGTATCTCCGGATTTCTGGTGTAATTATCTTCTGGCAGAATATTATAGAGGTTATAATGATTTTAAAAATGCGGTAATATATTATGAGAAAGCTATAAATTTAAAACCTAATTTTTCACAGTCATATCTTGGAATTGCTCAAGTGTATATGGAGTCTGAAGATTTTAAAAACGCATTAAAATATCTTGATAAATATATAACTTTTAATTGCAAATCAGATATAGCATATGCACTGAGAGCAGAAGCAAATCTTCACTTAAATAATATTAGGCAGGCTAAAAGTGATATTCAAAGTGCTGTAAATATTGATGAAAATATTTTATACCTTCTTATTGAGTCAAAAATATTATTTGCAGAGAAAAATTATGAGAAAGCTAAAGAAAATCTATTTTTATTATCACGTAATATACAAACAGCGGAAGTCTACAAGTATATAGCTTTATGTTATTATGAAACAGGTGATTATGAAAATGCTCTTCTTAACCTTGATAAGGCAATCATTCTCTCAAATGACGACAAAACTTTAATTTCACAGTATAATGAAATTAAATCAGCTATGGAAAAAAAAAGATGACAGGTAAACATAAAAGACGTATTATAAAAAGAGAAACTATAATGGCAAGAATAAAAAACTGGGCTGTATCGCTGTTACTGGCTGGTCTAATGTTATTCGGACTTCAGTGTTACAGTGGAACTGCAAGCCTTAAATTTGCTCAGGTCAGCGATGTTCATTATTACACAGGGTTAAATAACACGACTTACAAAATGATAGCAGAGTCTCCAAAACTTCTGGATGATGCGATTGAACAGATAAATGCAATTCCTGATATCTCCTTTGTAATGTTTACCGGCGATTTAATTGATAAACCGTTCGAAAAAGAATTAAGTGCGTTTCTTCCTCATACAGAAAAATTAAATGTTCCATGGTATTTTGCATTTGGCAACCATGACACTATGGTCGGCGGATATTTAAATCCTAAATTATATATGCAGCTGGTAAATAAGTACAATAAAAATTACAAATTTGAAAAATCATATTATTCTTTTGTCCCTCAAAAAGGTTTTAAAGTAATTGTTCTCGATTCTATAATTCGTGATCATTTGACATCTAACGGAAGAATTGGCGCAGAACAGCTGGCTTGGCTTGATAAAGAACTTGAAAATTCTAAAAAAGATACTGTACTTATTTTTATGCATGTTCCGGTTATCGAGCCTTATAACAGTCCTAACCACAGGCTGCTTGATGCAGACAAAATGGAAGAAATTCTTAGTAAATATAAAAATCCAATAGGAGTATTTCAGGGGCACTATCACGGAGCTAAGATTACTCAAAAAGGAAACATTCTTTACGTAAGCTGTCCTGCGCTCGTGTCTTATCCAAATGCTTTCAGGATTATTACTGTTAATAATTACAGAAATAAAGTTGTTTTTAATATACAAAACAATGAAACAAATTTAAAAAATATACAAAAACTTGCAAAACTTCTGGTTTTTGGAACCAGCATCTATACGGGTGAAGCTAAAGATCAAAACGGAACTTTTGTAATTAAAAAATGAGGATAAAAAAATGAGTGAATTTAAAGTTATATTCAGAGGTGTAAGAGGCAGTTATCCTGTCGCAAATAATGATTTTCTTCAATACGGCGGAAACACATCCTGCGTGGAAGTTAATGTTAACGGTCATTTAATCATTCTTGATGCCGGAACAGGTTTAATCAATATAGGTAATGAATTATTGAGTAAATATATAACTTCATCTGCAGATGGAGCTCAAAGAAAGCCGATCAATGCAACTGTACTTCTTTCTCATATTCATCAGGATCATATTCTTGGATTTACTTTTTTCAGGCCTCTGCATATTCCTTCAACTGTTGTTAATGTATATGGTAATGTAAATTATAATGAAACTTTGTCTGATGAGATTGCAGGGCTTTTGTTCGGGAAATCTTTCCCCCTTGATCTCGGTGATATTGCAGGGAATTTAAATATAAAAGAATTAAATGAAACAGAAGGTATAATTTTAAGGCATGGTGAAGTTCCTATAATAAAAAGAATTGAAAGTGATGAAGATGCCCGTGTTGAAGGTGATGATGTTTTAATAACCTGCTACCGTTCATATGCTCACCCGCAGGAAGGGGTTATAATTTACAAAATAACATACAAAGATAAAATTCTAGTGTATGCAACTGATAAAGAAAGTTATCCGGGCGGAGACAAAAAACTGGCTAATTTTGCACGCGGCTGTAATCTTTTAATCCATGATGCGCAATATACCATGGAAGATTATCTTGATGTGTACTCCCCTAAACAAGGTTTCGGGCATTCGACTTTTGATATGGCAATTGAAGCAAAAGAGCAGGCAAATGCTGAAAAACTTGTATTTTTCCACTATGATCCGACATATAGTGATAATAAATTAAATTCAATTAAAGAACATTATAAGCAGGATGATATTTTATTTGCTTATGAAGGTATGGAATTAGATTTAATGTAGTATGCCACAATTTTTAGTAATTACACTTTTATTTTTAAGTTTATTTACATCAGGATATCGAAAACCTGATGTATATGTGATTGATGCAACAAAAAATGCTTATCTTCATAATAATATGGGACTGCGTTATATGAACGAGCGTTTATATTATGCTGCAATACAGGAGTTCAAAATTGCTATTAGCTTAAATCCTGATACTCAGGCAACTGCAGTTTATTATAATAATATAGGGGATGCATATATGGCTATAGGGTATCCTGATCTTGCGCGAAAGCCGTATGAAGATGCAATAAAACAATACAGCTTGAATTTTCAGTATTATCAGGATTTAGCAAAATGCTATAAGGCCCTGGGTCTTGCAAATGCAAAAATTAAAGAATACAGCAAAGATACAAATGCTCTTAATAAGGTTTTGCTTGGACTTTTATATGTTGAAAACGGGGATTTAAAGCGTGGGATAATAATTCTTGATGAATTTACAATGTCAGAGCCGCACCTTCTTATAACAGGTGCCGTGAAACAATACATAAAAGAAACGGTAAAAAAAATTAATTCATTATAATTAGGATTTATATAGCAAATTCCGCTAATAATAGCTAAAATTGTCACCCCTGAAATAAATTCAGGGCAGGCTCTGAACTTGTTTCAGGGTCTCTCGGAAGTAAGATTTCAAAACAAATTTGGAATGACATTATGTAATAATATTTGGTGGAAAATATATATAACACCCTTATAATTTTGTTTGTTAATTAAGTTATTTTATAGTAATATTGATATAGAGTGCTTTATTTAACATGGTATTAAGAATTTGTTTATAAGTAATTTAAATAAAAAATATTCTGTTTTTAATATTAATTTTAAAAGATTACTTTTTTTACTGGCATTTTTTTTATTTATATTGATGTCTGTAAAATTATTATTTTCTCATATACCATTTGCAGATGAAGTGAACGCATGGAATATTGCTGCATATGTCAATTTTTTTGATTTATTTAAGGTAACAAAAGTTGAAGGTCATTTGTTAATATGGTTTTTGTGTTTAAAGCCATTTGCCGTAAACAATTTGTTTTATCCATATTCAATGCAGTTAATAAATTGGCTTTTTGCATTCGGCGCTGTAATTTTAATGTGGAAATTTGCACCGTTTAATGCTTTAACAAAATTTTTTATTACTTTATCATATCCTGTTATGTATCATGCGATGTATGCAAGATGTTATTCTGCAGGTTTATTTTTTCTTTTTGCTGCGTCTTCAATTTATCCTAAAAGGCTTAAGCATCCGCTACTTTATTCATTATTATTAATTCTTGCGGCAAACACAAGTGTAATGGCTCTTATTGGGGCATTTGTATTAGGTCTTTTGTTCCTTTATGATTTGTATAAATCTAAAATGTCTGCAAATATTTCTAATAAAACTTTAATTCTTACATTATCAATTTTTCTTCTTGGAGGATTTACTGTTCTGGCACAGCTTTTTAATTTTTCTATCCCGTCTTATGTTTTTAAAGCTGACGATACTCTATTTTTTACAAATTTCTCAAGATTTTTTTTAAATAGAAATATTAAAATACTGGCATGTTCTTATATATACTTTTTCCTTATGCTTAGTGCGATAAAATTTTTTATTAAAAGTAAAATTAGTTTGATTTTTTTATTGTTTGTAAATTGTCTTTTAATAATTATTTTCGGGTTTGTTTATAATGGTTATTCGTGGCATTTTACATTTTTTTACGTGTACTTTATAATGTCAGTCTGGCTGTATCTTTCAGAAAACAATATTGATACTAAATTTCAAAAATTATATATGATTGTATTTTTATGTTTTTGTTTGGCTCTGGATGTTATGCCTAAGGATTTTAAAAACCATAATGGTACACATGAATATTTTAAGGAGTATATTTTAAAAAATGTAGATAAATATTCTTCTTCAAAAATATTTATTTTTCCGGATTACTCTTATGTTAATGAAGTATTCCCATATATAGAAAAGTATAAGTTAGATATATATAACAGTGAAGCTCAACCGTTGAGAACAACAGAATTTTATCTCACTCAATGGAATAAACATGTAAAAGATCTGGATAAAATAGCCGGCAGAATGCAGGTTAATGAAACTGCTTATTTGTGGATGGATCTGAATAATTTAGATTTAATTGATAACGATGCACTTAAGTCTGATGACAATTTAAAAATTCTTCCATATGAGTGTGTGTTTCCGGTTATGATTTATAAAATACATAAAATTAGTGAAAGCGGTGATAGATAGACTATGTTAAAAAATATATTGGCTGATTTAGAGAATAAAGATAAAAATTTAATAAGAAAATATCTTTTTGTTTTTGCAATTTTATATTTTATATGCAGATCAATTATTTTGTTGTCTAATCATTTTATTTATTTTGATGAAGCAAATGCATGGAATATTGCGGCTTATTTAGATCTTAACGAAATTCTTAAATTGATGAAATATGAGGGGCATTTGTTTCTGTGGTATGTTATTTTAATGCCTTTTGCAAAAAATGATTTGTTTTACCCGTATTCAATGCAGATAATAAATTGGCTTTTTGCATTTGGTGCAATTTTGGTAATGTGGAAATATGCGCCTTTTAATTCTTATATAAAAGCATGTATAACTCTTTCTTTACCTTTCAAGATATACGCGTTGCTTGCAAGATGTTATTCGTTTGGTATTTTGCTCTTATTTATTCTTGCATCTCTTTATCCTAAAAGATTTAAACATCCGCTAATCTATTCTTTATTAATAATTATAGTTGCTAATACAAGTGTTATGGCATTAGTAGGGGCATTTTCGCTTGGTCTTATGTTTATTTATGATTTATTCAAATCCGGTAAAATTGAAAATATATCAAATAAGACATTGATGCTTGTTTTTGGAATTTTTGCAGCAGGAGCATTTTTAGTTTTAGCTCAGCTTGCAGGTTTTTTACTTCCGTCTTATGCAGTTTATAATACTTCATATACATTTGAGTTTCATTTCATGCGTTTTTATTTCACTTTTGATATTTTTCATGTGTGTTTCGTATTGTTATACTCATTTTTGTTAATATCTGCCGGTAAATTTTTTAAAAATGATTTCAAGCCTTTTTTCTTTTTGTTTTTAACTCATGCAATTTTAATATATATATTTTTACAGGTTTATGCAGGTGAATGCTGGCATTTTTGTTTCATTTTTATATATTTTATTTTATCTGTCTGGATTTATTTAAGTGAACATAAATTAAAAACAAATTTTCAAATTATTTATAGCTTATTGTTTACGGTTTTTTGTCTTTTATTAATTATGTATCCATCGGATTACAAAATGTTCCATGGAACAAGCAATGATTTAAAGGAACATATAATACAAAATATAGATGATTATTCGCATGCGAAAATATTTTTCTATCCGTGTTTTTCTTATACAAAGGAAATTATTCCTTATCTAGAAAAATATAAGCTTGATTTTTATGACAGTCATGGTAATTCCATAAGGGATATTGATGCTTTTTCGGTTCAATATAAAGATATGGAAATAAATTTTCCGGCCATAGAAAATCTTTTACATGATGGTGAAGCAGGATATATAATTACAGATACAAGAAATAATACATTATTTTTAAAAAATATAAAGCAAAAAGAAAATCTCTCAAATTTATCTGTAATGCCTTATAAAACTCTTTTGCCTGCTTACATTTACGTTGTTAAGAAAATTCGGAAGGTGTATTGAAATTGTTAGAAAAATTATTTGCATTTTTTAATAATAAAAACATAAAAAAATATCTTTTTATTTCGGTTATTTTATATTTTATATTTTATACAATAACTACATTAATCCAGCATTCTGTGTATTTTGACGAAATAAATGCGTGGAATGTTGCTGCATATGTTGATTTTTTTGATTTGTTTAAGTTAATGAAGTATGAGGGGCATTTGTTTATCTGGTTTACACTTTTAATGCCTTTTGCAAAAAATGATTTATTCTTTCCATATTCAATGCAGATAATGAATTGGATTTTTGCTTTTAGTGCGATAATCGTAATGTGGAGGTATGCTCCTTTTAACCATTATGCAAAAGCTTTTATAACTTTGTCACTGCCATTTTTGAAAATATATCCGATACTTGCAAGGTGTTACTCTTTAGGAATTCTGCTGTTGTTTATAATTGCGGCAATTTATCCCAGAAGATTGAAACATCCTTTAATTTATACAATGTTGATTATACTCACTGCAAATACCAGCATTATGGCATTAGCCGGTGCTACTGCTCTCGGAATTTTATTTGTTTACGATTTATTGAAATACAAAAAAACAGAAAATATTTCAAATTCAAAACTTGCTTTAATATTATCTGCTTTTGCAGGATGTGCTGTGCTGGTGTTAGGTCAGCTGATAGATTTTTCAGTTCCTTATTATGCTGTAAATAATGACTATTTTTCATATGAATCTCATTTTTTGTTTTTTTATTTCCCGAAAAGTTATGATGTTATTCATGTAAGTTTTGCTATAGTGTATTCGTTTTTATTAATATCTGCGGGGAAATTTTTTAAGAATAATTTAAAGCCATTTTTCTTGATATTTTTAACCCATGCTATATTGTTGTACATTTTTGCATTTGTTTATGCTTCAGAATGCTGGCATTTTTGTTTCCTTTTTATATATTTTATTATCTCTGTCTGGATCTACATGAGTGAAAATCAATTAACTACAAAATTTCAAAAAATATATATTTCTTTGTTTACCCTGTTTTGTTTCATGTTAATTATTTATCCTTCAGAATATAAAAAATTTATTGGCAGGACAGATGATTTAAGGGATTACATAATTGAACATATTGATACCTATTCACATGCAAAAATATTTTTCTTCCCGAGTTTTTCCTATACGAAAGAGATTATGCCTTATTTAGAAAAATATAAGCTTGATTTTTATGACAGTTACGGTAATCCGGTAAGAAACCTTGAGGCTTTTAATATTCAATACCGTGACGGACGTATTGATTTTAATGCAATTTCACGGAAACTTAAAAAAGGTGAAGTAGCATATATCTTTTTTGATGAAGATGCTAAAGATATATTTTTTGAATTTCTTCAAAAAAAGAAAGATGATATCGACTTATTATTTATAGAGTCTCACTCTGTTTATCCGTGCTATATATTATCAGTAACTTTAAAAAAATAAAAGGTAATTATTATGTTTAAAGATTTATTTAATACTTTTGAAAGCAAAGTTAATATCAATAAATTGCTGTTTATTATATCAATTATGGTATATATAATTTTAAGTTTGTCTCGATTGTACAATCATATACCAATTTGTGATGAAATTCATGCGTGGAACATTTCAGCATATTTAAATCTCCATGAAATATTTGATCTTATGAAATATGAAGGGCATTTATTTATATGGTATCTGCTTATTATGCCGTTTGCAAAGAATGGATTATTTTTTCCGTATTCAATGCAGTTAATAAACTGGGGCTTTATGTTCGCGGCAATTTTAGTAATGTGGAAGTATGCCCCTTTTAATTCATGGACAAAATCTTTCATAACTTTTTCTTTACCTGTTAATATTTTTTCATTATATGCGAGATGTTATTCAGTTGGTTTGTTTTTGTTGTTTTGTATATGTGCTTTGTACCCTAAACGTCTTAAACATCCTTATATTTATGCTTTATTTATCGTTCTGACAGCAAATACAAGTGTAATGGCACTTGTTGGTGCTTTTGCTTTGGGAATTTTATTCTTTTTTGATTTGCATAAAGCAGAAGCACAGTCTTTAATTTCAAAACGTGAAGTATTTATTATTTTTTCGATATTTTGGACAGGTGCGCTTCTTGTTGCTATGCAAATATTTGGATGTATAGTACCAGGGTATGCACGTAACTGGTCACAGTTCAGATTTTATTATTTTTATCTCGGACGGGATTTTTATCTACCCAGAACACTGGCTGTTATTTGTCATGGCATTCTGTTGATTTCTTCTGTTAATTTTTTCAAAAAAAATATTAGTATAGCGATATTTTTATTATTTTGTAATGCTTTTTTAGTTACTATATTTTTGAAAATTTATTATGGGGAAGCATGGCATTATGTATTTCTTTTTGTGTATCTTATTATTGCTGTTTGGCTGTACTGTAGTGAATATGAATTAACATCAGTATTTCAAAAATTATATAAAAATTTGTTTATGATTTTTTGTTTTTTATTAATGTTTTTCCCTTCACAACTAATATTTCCGCATGGCGGTTTGTATTCTAATTTTAAAGATTATATTATTAAAAATCAGCAGGTGTTCCAGGGGAAAAAAATATTTTTCTCGTCTGTCTATTTAGCTGATAAAGAAATATTACCTTATATTGAAAAATATAAATTTGACATATATGATTCTTTTGGAAATTCTTTAAGAAGTTATGATACATATTATGCTAGATGGCATTATAATGTTGCAAGGTATGATTTTAACAAAATTCATGAAATAATTAAAAATGATGATTATGCTTTTATTATCTTGGTAGATAACTATGTTATGCAAAAAGTGAGACAGGGCGATACAGGCGGTTTAAAGCTGGAAGTTTATGATTCTGTATATCCTGCTATGATTTTTAAAGCGTATCCATAAATTTAAGTCTAGGATTCTTTCAGGTGTTTAATGTGTTTATAAATATAAAGTACACCTAAAACACCAAAAATTAGAACAATTGCAATATCGAATTTATGCCAGATATGCTTAAATGCTTCCATATTTTGACCCATTTTTACACCCACATATACTAGAACATAGCTCCAAACAAGAGAGCCAAGAAACGTCAGTGTAAAAAACACTCTTTTTTTTGCTTTTAAAATTCCTGCCGGCAGTGAGATAAATGTTCTGACAACAGGAAGCATTCTGCATAAGAAAAATGCCCAGTCGCCGTATTTTTCAACCCATTTATCAGCATCTTCCAGATCTTTATGCGAAATTAAAAAATATTTTCCATATTTTTCAATAAATTTTCTTCCGCCGAAGTAGCCAAGATAATATGAAGGAATTGAGCCGAGTACACACCCGAAAGCTCCTGCAATAGCTGCAACATGAAAATTCATTTCCCCTTTGCTGACAATATAACCTGCAAACGGCAAAATAGCTTCACTGGGCAGAGGAATATTACATGACTCTATTGCCATTAAAAGACTTATTCCCCATGGTCCCATTACTGTTATAATGTATTCTATAAAGTGAATTAAGTGCGAAAGAATTAAATTGATAAAATCCATATTGTCTCCTCTTATTTATTATAAATAATAGCAGAAACAAGTTAATTTGTAAGGCATGGATTATAAAATAAATTTTTGTTAATCTCGTTAAAATTCTTGATTATTTGTGATACGGCAGGAATTTTTTTATATAAATCAGGACTTTCCATTGAAGCTACAGCAATAATTTTTCCTATACCTGCATCTTGCGCTGATTTTATACCAGATATGGCATCTTCGCAAACTATACATTCTGCAGGTTTAAGATTGAGGACTTCTGCGGCTTTTTTGTAAATATCAGGCGCGGGTTTTCCGGGCAGAGTGCCGTCTGCGTAAATTATTTTTTCTATATCAAACCATTTTGATAAACTGAATTCTTGTATATAAAAATCAACATTATCTTTTTCTGACATAGTTGCAATAGTTCTCGGTATATTATTGAGTTTAAGATATTCAAGAAAATCAATTGCTCCCGGTGCAAGAATAGTATTTTTATAATCCTTTCTGCACATATCACGGTAAACTGCTTCTTTTTCTTTTGCCAGTTTTTCAACGAGTTGCGGATCAGGTTTTTGTCCTGTTAAATATGCAATAATATCTTCATTGGTTCTTCCAAACATAAATTCACGCATTTCATCATCCGTAAAAGCGCGCTCTCTTACCCGTTTTGAAAATTCTCTCCATGCCTCAAGGTGTTTTTCCGAATCCCAAAACAGTGTTCCGTTAAAATCAAAAATTATTCCTTTGTACATTCCATGCCTCTATATCTGATTTTCAATAAGTTTGTTGTAGTAGTCAATGTATGTTTTTGCATTTTTTTCTTTATTAAGCTGTTTATATACATATGCAAGGTTGTAATAAAAATCAGCTACTGTATTTTTTAAATCGATGGCTGTTAAAAGTTCATATTTTGCCTTGCTGTATTTCCCGAGTTTTATATAAGCACATGCTAGATTATAGTGCGCATATGCATATTCAGGTTTAAGTTTGATAACTTTTTTATACTGCTCTATAGCCATATTAGGTCTGCCGTCATGCAGGTATAAATTTCCGAGGTTGTAATATGCTTTGTAAAAATTTTCATCTGCTTCAATTGATTTATTATACATAAATACAGCTTCATCTATTTTACCTTGATCCTGCATTATGTTTCCTATTAAAAGCCAGTTCGGGGCAGTCCTTTCTTCATCAGGGATGCTCAAAAAAAGATTTAGTGCATTTTTAATATCATTTTCAGCATATAATACGTTGGCCTGATTAGATATATTTGCATACTGTTCGGACTGTATGATTTTTGGAGTTTGAGCTTCTTTTTTTAAAGAAAATGCACAGGCATAATTTATATTTACGAATAATAAAATCAAAATTAATAAAATTTTCCTCATAAAAAGATTATAGAATAAATTACAAATTTTTGCCAGAAAAATTTGACATTATTTTTAAATGTTACATAATGTCATTGATGTCTCTTTTACTGATTTAACACCCGTATCCTGACTCCTTGGTACGGGTGTTCTTTTATCTTAATTTATAAACTGTTTTTAGTTTCTATATAGTTAGTATTTGGTATATATGTATTTTCTGTATTAATTTCCATTTTATTGATAATTTTGGCGCGTTTTTTCCTGAAAAGCATATCCACAAATGCCTCCAGCCTTGTTATAAATCCTGCTTCGCCTGTTTGTTCATCAATAGTTAAGTTTAATAATGGTTTATTAAATCTTTTGGCCTGACGTGTAATTTTTTCAACCATAAGTGAATCCGGTCCGCAGCCGAATGCTGTTAGTGTAATAAGTCCGTCTATTTTATTATCTTTTAGATAATGGCCTGCAGCGCCTGTCATTTCTCTTTCGTTTGCCCAGTACATTTCCTGACCGAGAGATTTTAAACCGTCATCCATCTGTTCATTGGAAAGCTGTAATGAAGAATAAACTCTTACATCCATTGCTTCTAGTTTATCAAAGATTTTCATAGATGCGCGTTCGTCAAAAATGTTATATCCATGTGAAATTAAAGCAATAGAAATAGGAAATTCACGTGTCTGGTTTTCAATAAATACTTTGCCCTGAAGTGCATAATTCATTGCCTTTTTGTAACTCATACCGGATTTAGACATAATATGGAAATTATTGTAAGTTCTCCAGCCTGCTTTTGATGCTTTTTTGATTTTTTCCATATCTGTAATCCCGAATTGAGAAGCAATTTCTGCCAAAAATTCATATATTCCCTGATTTTTTTCTGATTTGTCCAGTGTAGCTTCAATCATTGTAAAATCTTTTTTTACAACATTTCTAACCAAATCGGGCAGCCCGCGGATTTTTGAACAGTTATATATTTTTGGTGCAATTGACTGAATGGACGGAACAAAAATTTTGTCTATACCTTTGTTAATAAGATTAATAACATGACCTATGTAAATTTTGATAGGAAGGCAAGTTTCTGTAACTACAAGTGATGAGCCGTCAGACATTGTTTGTTTTGTAGTTATATCAGACAAAACTATTTTTATGCCAAGATCCGTAAAAAATCCGTAGTAAAACGGATAATTGTGGTAAAAAGACATTCCTCTGGGTATTCCTATAGTCATATCATTATTTTTTAAATTTTTCACGATTATAAATCCCCTTTGTTATTTTTATGATACTTCAAAATTAAAATTTTGGCTATTATTTTATTTACAATGTTTAACATAATTTTGTAAAATCTTATCTTTACAAACTCTTTACTTGAAAATAAATTATCACCGGTATAATATAAAAGTGTACTATTTACACTAAACAAATTTATAAATGGCAGGTAATTATGACTAATCAGAATGAAAATATAAGAAATATCGCAATTATTGCACACGTTGACCACGGAAAAACAACTCTTGTTGACTGTCTTTTGCGTCAGGCTGGAGCTTTCAGGGCTAACCAGCATGTTCAGGAAAGAGTTTTGGACAGCAACGATCTGGAAAGAGAACGCGGTATTACAATTCTTTCAAAAAATATTTCAATAAACTATAAAAATACTAAAATTAACGTCGTTGACACTCCGGGGCACGCTGATTTCGGCGGGGAAGTGGAACGTGTATTAGGCATGGTTGACGGAGCTTTGTTAATCGTTGATGCAGCAGAAGGTCCGATGCCGCAGACTAGATTTGTTTTATCAAAAGCTCTTGAATTAGGATTGAAAATTATTGTTGTAATTAATAAAATTGACAAGCCGGCAGCAGAACCTTTAACAGCACTTGATAAAGTATTTGACTTGTTCACGGAATTAACTGACAGAGAAGATTTAATAGACTTTCCTTTTATTTTTGCAAGCAGCTTAAACGGTTTTGCAATAAAAGATTTGGATGACGAAAGAAAAGATATGATTCCGCTTCTGGATTGTATCTTAGAAAATATTAAACCGCCAAAAGGCGATGCGTCAAAACCATTCCAGTTCAGAGCCACAACACTTGATTACAACGATTATGTAGGCAGAATTGTAATCGGGCGAATTGAAAACGGAAAAGTTAGATCTCAGGAGCAGGTTTGTGTTGTCCATTCAGACGGAAGTCAGGAAAAAGGTAAAATTACAAAACTTTTCGGGTTCCATGATTTAGGACGTATTGAAATAGAAGAGGCTTTTGCCGGAGATATAGTCGGTATTGCAGGATTTTCAGATATTCAAATAGGAGAAAGTATTTGTTCTTTAGCTAATCCGCAGCCACTGCCTTTAATTAAGGTTGATGAACCAACCTTACAGATGAATTTTTCTGTAAACGATAGTCCGTTTGCAGGTACTGAAGGGAAGTTTGTTACATCAAGACAGTTAAGAAAAAGACTTTATGATGAACTTGAAAAAAATGTAAGTTTACGTGTTGAAGATACAGATTCAACTGATGTTTTCAGAGTATCAGGCAGAGGCGAACTCCACTTAGGAATTTTAATTGAAACAATGCGTCGCGAAGGCTATGAATTTCAGGTATCCAAACCGGAAGTTATTTATAAAACAATTGACGGTGTACAGTGCGAGCCTTTTGAAAATCTTGTTGTAGATGTTCCGGAAGGCTACGCAGGAAGCTGTATAGACAGACTTTCAGGCAGAAAAGCCGAAATGAAAGAAATGAATAACAACAAAGGAAGAACTGTTATGGTTTTCCATATTCCGGCACGCGGTCTTATCGGTTTTAGAAGTGAATTTATAAGAATGACTCGCGGCGAAGGAATTATGTACCATACATATCTTGAATACAGACCATATGCAGGTGACATTCCCCGTCAGAGAAACGGTTCTATTATTGCACACGAGCAGGGAGAAGCAATTCCTTATGCTCTGGCTCAATATGAGGACAGAGGTGTATTCTTCATAACTCCAAAAACAAAAGTTTACCGCGGAATGATTATCGGCGAATGCAACAAACCTCAAGATATTGTAGTAAATATCTGCAAAACTAAAAAATTGACAAATATGAGAAGTGCAACTGCTGATGTTATGGTAACATTGCAGGCTCATAAAGAAATGTCTTTGGAAGAATGTATGGAATACATCGGAGATGATGAACTTGTTGAAATTACACCTGAAAATGTAAGAATTAGAAAAGCAGATTTGACAAGAAAAATATATAACTAATTTAAGTAAAAATTTACTTTTTATAATTTTTGGTTTAATATAAAATAAATTTGTGATTTTAATTGTTTTTAAGGAGAAATATGAAGTTAAGTACTACAACTGCTGAAAATTCTTTTAAATATGGCTGGCTTTTATCAAGAATTTGGCCGTATATAAAACCTTATATGTTTAGAATTATTTGCGGCTTTCTTGTTGCAATCCCATTGGGACTATTGGACGGTGTGACAGCTTTTGCACTAAAGCCTTTTATGGACTATGTTGTAGGAAAGCAGGACTGGATTTTCCATGTTCTGGGGCATGAATTTACTTTAACATGGCAGACATTTGCTTTTATAATTCCATTTGGAGTTATTGCTTTTGCAGGTTTTCAAGGTGTTTTAAAATATCTGAATGATTATATTTCAGCATGGACAAGCCAGAAAATTACAAATGATGTAAAATTCGATTTATTTCATAAACTTATCTATATGGATCCGCAATTTTATGATGAAAATCCGTCTGGAATTATCATAACAAGATATATGTCTGATCCTCAGACGGCTTCTGCTGGTATTGTTGAGCAGTTAAAATCTATTACAACAAACCTTTTTGGCGCTTTGGGTTTGATAGGTGTAATGCTTTACAGTTCATGGAAGCTGGCATTTGTCGGTGTTCTTGTTCTGTGTGTGGCTTTTATTCCGGTTGCACTTATCAGAAAAAGAATTAAAGCTGCTTCAAATAAAAATATGGTTATAGGCGGGAATATTACAACAAATATAAATGAAACCTATAGCGGAAATAAAGTAATGGCAGCGTATGAACTGCAGCAAAGACAGGAAAAATATTTTAGAGATCAAATTCATGCTTCCTTTAATGTAAATATGTCTTTAACAAAGCGTGCGGCATGGATGTCTCCTTTGATGTATTTAATTGCTTCCTGCGGCATTGCAATAGTTTTGAGCTACGGAACGAATCTTATTACATCAGGACAAATGACTGCCGGGAGTTTTGCTTCATTTGTCACTTCTTTACTCTTATTATATAAACCGGTCAAAACTTTAGGCGGTACATTAACTGGAATTCAAACTATTTTCGTTGCTATGGGCAGGGTATTTGAATTATTTGATCTAAAGCCTGCTATTCAGGATAAGCAAGATGCAATTGAGTTGAAAGGTTTAAATGACAAAATTGAGATGCAGAATGTCTGGTTTGAATATGTCCCGGGGTTTCCAGTGTTGAAAAATTTAAGTTTAACTGTTAATAAAGATGAGACGCTTGCTATTGTCGGTAATTCCGGCGGCGGTAAATCTACCCTTGTTAATCTATTGCCGAGATTTTATGACATAAAGTCAGGTTCAATAAGAATAGACGGTATTGATATAAGAGATTTTACGATAAATTCTTTGAGACACAACATTGCTATGGTTTTTCAGGATAATTTCTTATTTTCAGGAACTATCAGAGAAAATATTTTAATGGGAAATCCTGAAGCTTCAGAAGATGAATTAAATCAGGCAATAGAATCTGCGCATTTACAGGAAATGATCGCGGATTTGCCTGACGGCCTCGATACATTGCTAGGGGAACGCGGTTTGACATTATCCGGTGGACAAAGACAAAGAGTAGCAATTGCCCGCGCAATGATAAAAAATACTCCTATAGTAATTCTTGACGAAGCAACTTCAGCCCTTGATAATAAATCTGAAGCAATCGTTCAAAAAGCATTGGATAATCTTATTCAAAATAAAACTGTATTTGTAATTGCTCACAGACTTTCTACAATAAAAAATGCCGACAGAATTGCAGTAATTAATGAGGGAGAATTAGTCGAACTCGGAAATCATGACGAGCTTATGTCTATTCCGAACGGTCAGTACAA
>CALURE010000013.1 GCA_944323095.1 Candidatus Gastranaerophilales bacterium | reverse complement strand
GACAGACGTCAGGCTAAATTGAATAAATTGTTACCTGAATACGGCTTCAAATCTTTAGAAGAAGCTCAGGAACTCTGCAAATCAAACGGTATTGACGTTGAAGCTATTGTTAAAGGAATTCAGCCTATCGCGTTTGAAAATGCTGTTTGGGCTTATACTTTAGGTGCTGCTATTGCACTTAAAAAACAGGCTAAAGACGCAGCAGAAGCTGCAAGTTTGATTGGTGAAGGTTTGCAAGCTTTTTGTGTACCTGGTTCTGTAGGCGATACAAGAAAAGTTGGTATCGGCCACGGTAATTTGGCTGCAATGCTTTTGAGAGAAGAAACTCAATGTTTCTGCTTCTTAGCAGGCCACGAATCTTTCGCAGCTGCTGAAGGTGCTATAGGTATTGCAAGAAACGCTAATAAAGTAAGAAAAAATCCTTTGAGAGTTATCTTGAACGGTTTAGGCAAAGACGCTGCTTACTTAATCTCTAGAATTAACGGCTTTACATCTGTTGAAACAAAATATGATTACAAAACAGGTGAATTAAAAGTAGTTAAAGAACAGAGATTTTCAGAAGGTGAAAGAGGTGAAATCAGATGCTACGGTGCTGATGATGTATCAGAAGGCGTTGCAATTATGATTAAAGAAGGTGTTGACGTTTCTATTACAGGTAACTCAACTAACCCGACAAGATTCCAACACCCTGTAGCAGGTACTTACAAAAAATGGTGCTGGGAAAACGGAAGAAAATACTTCTCAGTAGCATCAGGCGGCGGTACAGGAAGAACTCTTCACCCTGATAACGTTGCAGCAGGCCCTGCTTCTTACGGTATGACTGATACTATGGGCAGAATGCACGGTGATGCTCAATTTGCAGGTTCATCATCAGTTCCTGCACACGTAGAAATGATGGGTATTATCGGTATGGGCAACAACCCGATGGTAGGTGCAACAGTTGCTGTTGCAGTTGCTGTTGATGGTGCTCTACGTAAATAGTTCCAATTTTATTTAAACTATAAAAGACCTCTTTTAATAAGAGGTCTTTTTTTCTTCATCTAATTCTCCTTGTAAAGTTTTTGCTCTTTCTTTGCAATAATCAAGCATTAATTGAAAATAGGATATAACCTGAGTTCTTGCCCAATTTTCACAAATTGATTCAATTTGATATTTGAACTCATTTGGCATGTTTGCAATAATTTCCATTGACTTTTTCTAATTTCATTTTCTAAAATTTTTTCTAGCATGTTACCTCCGTATACTCATAATATTATTAGTATACTCTCTGTAAATTTATTTGTCAAGTAGTATACTAACAATATTATGAGTAAAATAGATACAGTAACGTATAAATTTGCTTTGAAATTAAAAATAGAAAGGCTTAAAAAGAACCTTTCTCAGGAGAAACTTGCGGAGTTGGCAAACATTAGCTCAAGTTCAATAAGTTTAATAGAACGCGGGGAACAATCACCTACCGTTGAAACTGTCGGTGCAATTGCAAAAGCTCTGGATATTGAGCTTTACAAGCTTTTTATTTTTGATATTTAAACTACAATTGAATGCTGTTTATTCTGCAGAAAGATTTTAAGACTCCTTTTGCCTTTTGCAGCTCGGTATTAACACTTTTATTCTTTGTTATGCCGGTGATGATTTTTTCGGCTTCTTCATACATCTTTTTTGCTCCTTGAAGATAGTTTTCTCTCTGCGGAGAATTTATCAGGCCTATTTCCTGAAAATATTTGCCGTAGAGAATATACAACCTTGACAGAAGGTCGTTCATACTGAATTTTTTAGCTGTTAATATTGCTGTTTCAAGCTCCATTTTTGCTGTCTCAAAGTCTGATAAAGTAATTGCGCATTTAGCTATTGTCATTCTTAAAAGCACTGCAAAGAAATAGTTATCTATTTTAGGATTTTGGGCAACTTCAAGAGCCTGTCCGGCGATTTCCATAGCATTTTTCGGTCCGTCTGTAATTAGTGTTGCATCAGATATTAAATACCATGTTAAAAGCGCTCCGAGTGCCATTTTTTCTTTTGCAAAATATGCTATCTGGTCGTTATAAATTTCTACTGCCTGTTTGGTGTTATTGTTGTCTTTAAAAATTTTGCCGAGTAGTGTTTTTAAAATATTTTTTGTAAAGTTATCACCGTTGTTGTTTGCAAATGTAACTATCTGGAACAAATCTTCCTGAATGCCGTCGTATCGTTTTCTAAAGAAATTATTTATGATATTTATAAAGTTCCAGCGCAGAATTGTTTCGTTGTCCATGACATTTTCCCGATAGGATTTTAAAACTTCCTCAAGCATCTGTTCTGAGGCTTCAAAATTACCTTTCATGGTGTCTGCAAGTGCGAGAGTCAATTTGCATTTACATATGAATAATTCATTTTGTATATTATTTCTTTCAATTATGTCAAAGAGGATTGTTAAAATTTCAAAAGATCTGTCATTTCCCTGCAATGCAAGAGCATTTGCAAGAACAAGATATGTTTTAAGCCATGTTTCATAAACAAAAGCTGTTTGATATGAATTCGGATCCGGTTTTCTTTTAAAATACTGGTCAAGTGCAGGCATAATTTCATTATCAATCATATTTATAATTTGTCCGCAGCTGCCGATATTTAGGAGTGCATTCAGTTTTGTTGTTTTTAAAAGAGCAATTTCAAGTATATTTTCAGGTTTAGCTTTTTTTAGCACTGAATCTACGCATTCAACTTCTCCAAAGTAATTTCCTGTTTTGCGGCAGCAGGAAGAAAGATATGCCAGAAGCTCTATTTCTTTAGGGGAATCCCCTATTGCCGCGGCATTTGATATTGCATCGGGAAGATATTCGATTGCTTCAACCGGATTTGAATTTGCTAAGAGTTTGCCGAGACGTTCAGAAATATTGTATCTTATTTTCAAAGTTTCAGCTTCATCAAATTCATTGATTAATGCAAGAGACTGTTTTTGTGAAATTGCATAGAGGTTTAAATCTCCTATATATGAAGCAAGTTTTGTATTTTTCGTCCAGATATCAAGTGCTAATTCAGGCTGTTTAAGGTTTTGTGCGATAATGCCGAAAATAGCGTGTGAATTAAGGGTAAAATCGTTCAGGTAATTTAAAAGTTTTTTATTAATTGTATTGTAATTTCTTGTATGTTTAGCTGTTTTTAGTACTGTTTCCCATAAAAGCATGGAGCTGAATTCGCAGTATATTTCGTTTACGGGGGCTATATAATCCATTTTTTTCAGATAAACAAGTATGTCTTTAAAAGTTTTGTCATCAGCTTCAAAAACTTCTTTTACTAGATTAATATTTATTTTATCTCCGAGAATTGCCGATGCTGTCAGTATATCATAGGCAGACGGATTTAATTTTGAAAGTATTGAGAGTCTGTATTCGAGCAGACCTTCAAATGAAGTTGAAATTTCAAAATCTCTGCCGCTGAGCTGGCAGTCGAAACATAAATCAAGTGCATTGGTAATATATGCGGGATTTCCTCTGCCTGTTTTGTAAATTTCTTCAAGTTCTGCTCTGCTGAGCTGCGGAAATCCTTCAATCCTGTTTGTTTTCAAATCAACAAGAGACTGCATTTGTTTGAATTCAAGAGGTGCAATTCCGACATCCAGATAAATTTTATCGTTTTTCTCACCCGGAAAATAGAAATATCCCTTTGCGGGTTTTGGTTCGTTATATATGAGAAGTAATTTAAAATCAGGCCATATATTTTCTTTTTTGATAAATCTGGTTATAAATTCGTATGAAAAGCCGTCAATAAAATCAAAATTATCAACAGCAATTACAAACTTTGAGGCAGATGTGAGTTTATCAAAAATTTTATTTAAAAAATCAAAAGTTTTATGTTTATTTGCAACAATATCTTCAAACCTGCCGTCCTGAGCAGGGTATAAAAAATTTATCAGATCAAAAATTTCATTGTTATTTAATTGTTGAAATTCATTTTTAAAAAATTTTGAAGCATCTTTTTTAAACTGCAAATTGTTAAGACAGAAGTTCGGCAGGTTAAATATATTAAGCAGGATATCCTGTATGAGTCCGCCGGGAGTAATTTGTGTTATTGGTGTACATTTGCCGTAAAGCCATATGTAATTTTCATCTTTTAATTCATGTATAACAGCTTTTAGAACAAGGCTTTTGCCGATGCCTTTGTCTCCGCTGAGTGAAAAAATTTTTTTACCTGATTTTTTTATCCCTTTAGCAAGTATGTTTTTAGCGCTTTGCTGGGACACAAGGTTTGCCGGATATTCAAGTTTAATAGTGTTTTCGCTGTCATCATTATCCTGTGTTTGTTTAAAAGTATAGCTGCATTTTCTGCATTTTGCGGCATTCGGGAAATTGACACTGCTGCAATTCGGGCAGAGTTTAAGAATTTCCGTACCGCAATTTTTACACTTGAAATCAAAAATTGAATTAATTGTATTACAATTTTTACAAATTAAGCCTGTACGGGATTTGCAATACGGACACTTAAGCGAATTGTCAGGAATAATTTTTTTACATATGGGACATTTCATTATTTAAATCCTAGTTAAACGCCTGTTTAACATTTTCCATAAGTTTAAATAATCTTTTAGAAACTTCTGATTGCGACAAATTTAGTTCTTGAGCAATTTCTTTTTGGGTCATACCGTTGTGGTATCTAAGATTATACATTTGTAAATATTGTTTATCAGGAGAATTTGCATCAAGTTCATACACAACATCAACTATTTTTTGTAAAATTTCTTTTTTTATTGCAAGATTTTCCGGTGTATTTTGAATGTCAACAGGTTCATAATTAACTGTTATTTTTGAATAGTCGGTATTTATTTCGTTATTTGGTTTTTCTGTTTCAAGAGGGACTTCCTGAGACGGAACATAGGCGCCTCTTGAACGTCTTAATCTGCCTTCATTTTTAAGAACATTCAAAATAGAAGTTGTTGCTATTTTTTTGAGATAAGCTTCCAATGTAACATCAGATGTAACTGTTTTAACAATTACAAAAGAACGTTTACAGGTTTCGTTGAAAAAGTCATCATACAAATCTTCATTATTAATGAATTTTTTGTCGTTTTTTATGATTTTTTCTATTAAATCTATTTTATCTTTAGCTAATTCCACTTTATGGTTTTCCTTGTCAATAACATTATAGCATAATTAAAAGTATATGATAAGGTTCAAATTGAAATCTGGGGTTGTAATGTCCTCACTGGGCGGTTTTACGACGTTTAAAGTATCTTTAACAGATTGTAACACAATTTTATCAATTTCGTCAGAACCGCTGCTTCCAATTATGTTTGCTTCCTGTACATTGCCGTCTTTGCTCAATTTCAGACTTACTTTTACCTGATTTGTATATGCATACTCACTTGCAAGCAGAAGATCTGCAGATAAAGTCAATTTTATACTTTTACCGGCTGCTCTTAAGTAATCCTGCATTTTACGGCTTCCAGCGAGACTGTTTGGAATATCCCATACCAGCCTGTTTACTGTTAAATATGATTCTGATGCCGGCTGTTTCTTGTTAACGACATTATTTTTTAATTCTTTAGCAGTTTTATTTTTTTGAGCCTGTGCATCTGTATTTTTATTTTGGGTAATATCAGGTACATTATTTGCAAGAACATCTTCTGCCGGCTTGTCTGAAGGGACAGGTTGTTGAGGTGTATTTAATATTTCAGCCGGAGGAGTGGATTCTGTGGCTGCTATATTTTCGTTTCCTTCATTTTTTGGTTTTAAAAATACAAATGCTGAAGCAGCTGCAATTACTGTTACAACAGCTGCTGCAATTAGAACTATCTTTTTATTATTTTTTTCGCCGCCTGCTTTTTTATTGAATACTGCTGCACCGGGAATTTGCGGTTCTTCAATATCATCGTATTGATTATTAACCGGATTAAATTCTTCCATATTATCAAGTTCTGCATCTGTAACAGGATCTGTATCGTTGAATAAAACACCGAGTTTATCATCTGATGGTATATTATCAGAAATTTCATCGTTTGCTGCGGAATTTGTGTAAGCAGGAGTATCATCGGACATATTTAGCAGATCGTCAATTGAAATTGGCGAGACGTCATTATTATCATCAGATATATTTGAGTTATTTATATTTTCCGTAATGTCATCCAATAAATCCTGTGTTGGTGTGGTGTTTGTTTCAGGAATATCATTTGGCTCAGAAGTGGTTGTAAAATCATCAATTTGCGGAATATCATCAAAAAATGTTTCAGATGTTGCTTCATTTATGTCGTTAATTTGTCCATCTTCTTGTGCAGGTGTGCCGGCAGTTTCTAGCAGTTCATCTGCCTGTGAAAGAAGATCATCTGATGAGATATCTGCTGTATCTGTACTGAAATTATTATCGTCAAGACCTAAATTTTCTATTGATATATCATCTATATTGTCTGCAGAGAGGTTTTCAAGCAGATTATTCCCGAATCCTGCATTTTTTTCGGTTGATGCATCATCAACAGGTTGTTCAGTGTCGTCTAGCGAAAGTGGACTGTCATCAAGAAAATCATCAAGTGCATTATTATCTGTAATGTTATTTTCTGCAGCACTGCTTTCTTCAAAAGATGATGTATTATCCTCAACCGGCATAATATCGTCAGATATTTGCATGTCAGGTTCCGCTGCTTCTACATTTAATTCAGGTATCTCATTAATACTGTCATCTGTATTTAATAATTCTTCGCCAAATTCGCTATCTGCTGTCGTATCAGAAAAACTATCAGGAGTTTCTTCTTCATCATCAAGTCCGGTAATATTAATATCTTCCAGCTCAATATTTTGTGTTTCCATATTATTTATCGAGTTATTTAGGACAGGTTCTTCCGGTATATTAGTAAAAGATAACGTTTCTGCTGCGGTGTCAATGTTTAAATCTTGCGGCGGTTCAATATTTGTGGTGTCAATATCGTCAAAAGATACGATATTATCAACTTGCGGCTCCTCCGTGGCTGTCTCATCTAAATGTGAAATTTCAATATCATCAAATGAAATTACAGGTTCATCATCAACAGCGGCCGTAGGTTCCGGCTCTGTCTGTTGAGTTTGTTCCGGAATATCATCAAAAGAAATTTTATTATCAATGCGGTCAATAAAATCTGTATTTTCGGCAGGCACCGGAATATCAATATTATCAAGTGAGATTGTTTCCTGTTCAACTTTTTCTTCCGGAATTTGAATATTGTCAATTTCTGAAGTGTCAATACTTTCAAGAGCAAGCGGTTCAGGTGCCGTAAAATCGTTTGATGTTAAATCTGAGGGTAGTTCAATATCATTACTAACAATATCAAGAGTTGTATCAACAATGTCAGATGTCTCATTTAAGTTATCAAGCAAGTTATCTGCCGTTTCTGCAGCAGCAAGACCGGCTGCAGAAGCCGCTGTATCAGATAGAGTATCCAAAAAGCCTGCTGTATCCGTAACATCTGAACTACCCTGTTCATCCGTATTTTGAATTTCAGGTTCCTGTAAAGTTTCAACAGATGCATTTTCAGCCTGCGGGGCAGGTTCTTTTTTATGTATTTGCGGATCTGTCATGGCTTTATATGAAAGTGTTTCAAAATTTTCATATTCAATGAATTTGTCTCTTAATTCAGCGCTTTTAGTAAGCTGTTTTATTAAATATTTTTTTTCATCCTCAGAAACATCATTATCGGCCATTGCAATAATTATACGTTCAGAATCTGATATTTCATTTTCTGAAAGTGTTTCTTTTGTGTTTCCTTTGAAATTTTCAATATATTCTTTAAGATTGTGCGGTGCGGTTAATTTTTCTTTTTCTATAAAATAATATTCATTATTTGCGTTATTTTTGTTGATTAATTTAGGTTCAAAAAAGCCTAAAAATTTTACGTGAGATAAATCTTTCGCAAGATTGAAAACAAGATAAATATCAGGTACAAGGTTATATTCAAAATGGGATTTTGGAATAAAAATTACATTTTCATCAAACACAACCCTTACATCTATATGAATGTTAGGGAGCATGACATCAGCAATGTCAAGTTCTTCAAGAATTTTTTTTATAGAGTGGATGTTATAGATACTTTGAACGGACAGCCCTTCCGAGGCTAAATATTTCATTGCAAGTTCAGCACCTAAAGTATTGATATAAGCCCGATTTCTAACATCTTTATGAGCAAATGAATTTGCGGCTGCGCTTGCGTCTAATTTTTCCTGATCTTCAATGTAAATTAATGTATCTTGTTCAAATCCCATCTTTAATTTCTCCTATTTCTATATAATAAGATGACACTTCTAAAAAAAATATTCCAATTTTAGTGTAAACTTTTGTAACAATTGTTGAAAAATAATTATATTTTAGTCAAAATTAATTTATTAGTCGTTTTTCTCTATGTAGAAATATAGTGTGTATAATAAAAGGAGGTTTTTTCCATGATAAGTTCTGTTTCAAGTGTAAATTTCCGCGGTGATGCAGCTCCTGCAAACGCTCAGGATTTAATTAATTCTCCGGGAAAATTTACAACAACTCAGCCTCAGCCGGCTGATGTAAAAGCTGATTCTTTTGAAAAAGAAGGTGCTGAAAAAAAGAAAAATAAAACAGGAATTGTAATCGGCAGCATTGTGGGTGCACTGGCTGTTGCTTATATAGCACTGAGTGCACTTGTTCATAAAGGAACATTGAAACAGGTACCGGATGCAGGAGATTTGAAATTTAAAGATAAAGTTCAAAACTTCTTCTACTCTATCGGTGAAAGCGGTTCTAAATTGTGGAAGAAAATCAGAGGCAAAGCTGATGATGTTGAAACAAATAAAGCATCGGAAGCAGGAAATGCTGCTGAGACTAAACCAAATGAAGCAGCAAAACCGGCAGAAGGCGGTGCAAAACCTGAAGCTGAAAAGCCTGCAGAAGCAGCAAAACCGGCAGAAGGAAATGCAAAACCCGAAGGTGAAAAGCCCGCAGAAGCAGCAAAACCTGCTGAAGGTGATGCAAAACCTGAAGGCGAAAAACCTGCAGAAGGCGATAAAAAACCCGAAGGTGAAAATAAATAATTTTTATAAAACCGTAAAAAGCCCGTTAAATTTAACGGGCTTTTTTATTCCAAAAAATCAGCTAATATTATATTACTTACTAAAATTCCATTGTCTGTCAGCTTAAAACCTTCATTAGTTTCTGAAAGATACTGATAAGAAAGGTATTTATCAAGGATTTTAGCATATTTTTGGCGAAAATCGATATTGAATTTTTTATTTATTTTTTCAATATTTATTCCGGTCATTTTTCTAAATCCGAGAAAAATTTCTTCTTCCAACTGCTCTTGAACGGTGAGTTTATGTGTATTTTTATTTGAAATCGGGTTTAGTATATATTCTTTCAGGTTTGAGGTATTTGAATAGCGTACATCATTGGAGTAACCGTGGGCAGCGGCGCCAAATCCGTAATATGTATTATTGTTCCAATAATTAAGATTATGCTTTGATTCAAAGCCTTTTCGCGCAAAGTTACTTATTTCGTAATGTTCAAATTCGCCTTTATTCATTATTTCTATAGCTTTTAAATACATATCAGCCTGAGTGTCCCCGTCAGGAAGATTTTCAGGCAGATTGTTGTAAAAATAACAGTTTTTTTCTATTTTAAGCCCGTATAGTGATATATGTTTAATATTGAGTGAGGATGCGATGCTTAAATCGTTTTTAAAGTCTTCAATAGTTTGCTGCGGCAGGCCGTATATAAAATCAAGATTTATATTTTCAAAACCGGCTTTTTCAGCATACAGTAGTGTATTTTTAACATCCTGTGATGTGTGTCGTCTGCCTATAAGTTTCAGGATTTTATCGTCAAATGTCTGGCAGCCGAAACTAAGCCGGTTTATTCCTGTTTGTTTTAACTTTTCCAAATATTCATATGTTATATTTTCAGGATTTAATTCTGCGGTAATTTCCGCGTCTGAATTTATCTGAAAAAGTTTTATAATACCGGAAAATTCCTGCGGAGTCAGAATGGATGGTGTACCTCCGCCGAAATACAGGGTATTTAATTTTTCTCCGCGGTAAACATTTTTGATTTCTCCGGAAAGTGCATTCAAATATTCTTTTTTTAATTCAAGTGCTGTAAATGAGACAAATGAGCAGTAATTACATTTTGATTTGCAAAAAGGTATGTGAATGTAGACATTATAAGGCATGATTATATTTTATAGAAAAATTTGCTTTTTGCAAAATATCCATTAAATGATTGATGTGAAGATAGTGCAAATACACTATTGTATTTATGGGGAAAACTCATTTACAGACTTAAGGGATAGGCAGTATGACTAATTCAAACACCGCAGCAGCAGATTATAATGAATTGTACGCACAGTACAACTGGTTTTCTACGGTTTACCCGCCGGTAGTACAGAGTTCTGTTGATGAGTTTTTTGAACCGAATTTTGAATTTATTCTTCTGGGGATAAGCAAAAATATAAACACATTAATGGATAAAGATGCTTATTTTGTTACAAAAATTCGTGTGGATAAGCAGCATGATGTGTTTTTCAGAACATCTGAAAAGGCTGTCGGTATAATTCTTGATAAAATTCTCGGCAAACCAAATTCGAGATTTAATCTCAATAAGCTGACAGATTTGGAAGCAAAGATTATAACTGCTTTTAATGATTATCTTTTTAATTCTACATCACAGTTTTTGTCCCCGCCTCCGCCGACTTTAAAGCGTACAAATTTTGATGTTATACATCTTACGTTTTTGCTTAAAGATAAAGATACAAATGCAGTGTCAAAATTTATAATAACTCTGCCGGAAGTTCTTGTTAAGCCTGACATTGTTGTTTCAACAAGCGATAAATTCAGTTACGGTGATTTTTCTACAAGTATTATTGAAGCTTCCGTAAAAATAGGTTCTACAAGATGCAGGCTTATAGATGTTAAAGGTATTGAAACTGACGATATAGTTGTACTTGATGAAAGTGACACTAATCACATGATGTTAAAGTTTAAAGATTATGAAAAAGAAATAAATTTAAATCCGAATATGGGGCTTGTTTTACCCTCGGATAACGACGAAGGAGAAAATATTATGGCAGATAATACTAATCTTTGGGACAGTATAGAGGTTGAGATGAGCGCTCAATTTGATACTGTTAAAGTATCACTGGGTGAGTTAAAGAAAATTGAAGATGGATTAGTTGTTGATTTGACTTCAATTTACGATAACAAGGTTACTCTGAGTGTTGAGGATAAACCTATAGCCCGCGGCGAGCTTGTCATTGTCAATGACAGATACGGGGTAAAAATAAGTGAAGTTCTTACAAAATCTCCTTCTGTTGATAATTCTATGCCGGCTGCAGACAATAATTCTGATGCTTTTAATATGCCGCAGGGCGATGAAAATGCGGCTCCGGCAGCTATGAATGAACAACCTGTTCAGACTGCACAAACTCCTGCTGATGAGGAAGAAGAATTTGACTACAGTGATTTTGAATTAGAGGATGAGGATATTTAAGAACAGATTTTTAAGGAGGTATAATGGGCGGATACTTAATTAATTTTATTGTTTATACGGCTGCAATGGTAGGCATAATTTTTCTTGCAGTTTTTGTATATAAAAAATGCTCATATGGTATTGTATCAAAGTCAAAATTTTTGAATATAGAAGATTGTATAAGTCTTGCGCCGAGAAAAACTCTTTATGTTGTTAGAGCAGGTCATGAAAGATTTCTTGTAGCATCAGATGTCGGCAGAACATCATTAATATCAAAATTGGAAACAGGTTCTTTGCAAATTAGGGAACAAAAAATACCTGAAAAATATGAAAATCAAAGCAGTGTTGATGATTTGCCGTCAATTGTAAATTTTCACAGTACACAAGGAAAACAGCCTAAAAAAGTTTTTAAAAATATAATAAATAATTTATAAAGGAATAAAAATGGACACAATAATAAAAGATATGAATCCTGTTTTGCAGATGCTGATATTAATGACGGTATTTTCATTATTACCGCTGGTATTTTGCTGTATGACAAGTTTTTTAAGATTTGTTATAGTGTTTTCGATGCTGAAAACCGCAATGGGAACACAGCAGGTTCCGCCGTCAATTGTCATTATCGGGCTTGCAATGATTTTGACTTTTTATACTATGGGCGGAACTTTTCAAAAAATGTATGAACTGGGTTCTGTTCCGTATCACAAAAACCAGAATATTGTAGAGGCGATAAATGAAGGCTCAAAACCTTTAAAAGAATTTATGATGAAGCAGACAAGAGAAAGCGATCTGGCATTCTTTATAGAAGCTTCAAAAGGCGCACCGCCGAAAAGTCCTGATGAAATAACGGTATGGCAGGTCGCACCGGCATTTATAATCAGTGAACTTAAAACATCTTTTGAAATCGGATTTATTATATTTGTTCCGTTCATAGTGTTAGACCTTGTTGTAGCAAATATTTTGCTGGCATTAGGTATGTTTATGCTGTCTCCGACAATCATTTCACTGCCGTTTAAGCTTTTGATATTTATTGCGGTCGACGGCTGGGCGCTCATTGTTCAGGGGCTGGTTACAAGCTATAATTAGAAGCTTAGAGGGTAGGAAGTTAGGAAGATAAGCAATAAATTTTATTAGATTTTCCGCTAAGAGTGTACAGAATTACAATATGAGGTATAACAATGGAAGTTTTAGTTGAATACTTGGCAAAAGGCTTTTTGATAATGCTTGCAATTTCGATGCCGTGCGTTCTTGTGGCAGCCGGTATAGGTCTTGTTGTCGGTATTTTGCAGGCTGTTACGCAGGTTCAAGAGCAAACAATTGCTGCGGCTCCGAAAATTCTCGGGGTATTTCTTGTTATTGTAATAGGCGGTATCGGGTTTATAAATATGCTTAAGGGTTTTGTTGTTGACGGTTTTGCAATGGCATTTAACCTTGTTTCCAAAAACGATGCTTATGTTCTTCCTGCCGATTATTTCAAATACACAACACCTTTTGAGCATGAAATGAATGACAAATTTAAAAATGTTCCGGGCATTGATGAGCTTATGAAAAATCCCGGCAAGGTGCCATATATAGACCAGCAGCAAAAAACAAAATATTATGCAAGCCCGCAGACTCCGATGCCGCGGCCTAATTTCGTTGAGACAAACCAGATTATGGGAAGATAGTTAATGAGAAATTTAGTGTTGATACTTTCTATAATTTTAATTCCTCTCAAAGCATACGGATTTGAGGATTACATAATAGTGTCTGACAAACCTGTTGAACTTGTTTCTTCAGATGATCGTGAAATATTGGATGTTTCGCCGTTTTTTACTATCGACAACAATAAAAATTCGATTTTTGTAAAGGCAAAAAAGGAAGGTAAATGCCGTATATTTATTACGACTGAAGACGGGATAAATACTATTGAAGCGGAAATTGTACCAGAAAAGACTTTTTTATCTGACAGGGAAGGGTTTACATATTTTTCTCTGGATAAACCTGAAAAAGTTTTTGGTACTCCTCCTGAGATAAGGGAGGCTGAATAGTGGAGCAAATTATTGATGAATTAATGAAAATGTTTCCGATGCTTAATGCCTATTTAGCTGCAGGAATATTTATATTTGCAAGGCTTCTGGGATTTTTCAGGCTTGCCCCTGTTTTTAACAGAAAAGAAATACCAGGTATGATAAAGTTGAGTCTTATACTGTTAATTACAATAATATTAACCCCGATTGTCAAACCTGACGTGACTATAATAAAAGAATCTTTTGTTTTATCAATACTATTAAACATGGTAGTCGGGGCCATGATAGGTTATATTGCACAATTAATTCTGCTTGCTGTTGATGCCGGCGGTGATATGATAAATATGCAGATGGGGCTTTCATCTGCGATGGTTCTTGATCCTACAACTTCGTCGCAGGTGTCTATTGTCGGTAAATGTTTTCAGCTTCTGGGATTAATTATTTTTATTCAGCTCGGTGGAATTTACTGGCTTTTGACGGCTTTAATACACAGTATAGAAATCTTTCCGCTTGATGCCACAATAATTCCTTTGCAGCAGCTTGTAAATATGGATTATATGGTTGAATTATCGTCAAATGTGTTATTTATGGGGCTTCAGATAGCATCACCTATACTTCTTGCGACACTGGGACAGGATATTATCTTAGGTGTAATTTCAAAAACTGCGCCTCAGGTAAACGTGTTCCAGCTTAGTTTCCTTTTCAAACCTGTTCTCGGGGCTGCAATTCTTGTATGGATATTGCCTATGCTTGTAAATATTATATCGGATTACTTTTTGTCATTTGCTAAAATCATTTAAAGTTTTTTTATGTTTTTTAATCTGCATAATAAAACTCAATTATGTCTGCAAGGTCATACTGCCAGTTTCTGAGATGATAAAGGTACAGTGTGTTTTCGGGAATAATGTTTTCCAGGTGCATAAGGATATTAATGAGAAAAATTTTTTTAACGGTAAGCACAAAACACTCTTCAAGTTCAAGCATCCAATTCATAATATTCCAAATCATATAAACCTTCTTTAAATTCAATTACTACTATTAGTAGTAAAAATACTAAATAATTTAATTTATGTCAAGTATCAAATAAAAAGTTTATACTTTTGTTATGATTAGTTGTAATTTAGATGATCTGATATGGCGCCATAGAACAACAGCAAAGGATATTTTCCTAAAAACAGGAATTAGTGAAAATACATTATCACGTCTACGTAATAATGATACAGTGAGATATGATGCAAAAACTTTAGACTTATTATGTAAATATTTCAACTGCAAAATATCAGACCTGCTAGAATTTACCCCTGATTAGGCACAGGGTTGCGTTTATTTTAGGCTCATGTTTTTTACAAAATCGCCTATGGCGAATGCCTCTACTGTACCGACAACAATTTCAAAATCTTTTATTTCTTCTTCCAGTTCATCTTTCATATGCGCTAAAAGACCCGGAATTATAATCTTTCTGTTTTTTACTTTAGATGCAAGATTGAACTTTTGAATTGTCTGTGCTGCGGTTTTTGCCGTGAATTTTTCGGCTGACCATGCAGTTAGAACACTCATGCCTTCTGCAGGTGTTACAATCAGGTATGACGGAACAGGAAGGCTTTCCAGCTCGCTTGCCACTGCAAAAAATGTAAGGGCAAAGTTTGTTGTCATAAATATAAGCGAGTTTTCATCGGGGTTATTGAATTCATAAATTTTTGGTTCAACCTGCAGCGGTTTTTGCGGGTCAGTAAAAATATTCTGTCTCAATGTCATTAAAGCTGTAATTAAATAAGGATTAAAGTCTTCAAAAACCAGCATATTTGCGTATTTACAAATATAAAAAGATGCTTTTGCGCAAAGAAGATTTAAATCATCAGTGTGTTCGAAATAAACGTAAACAGGAGATGAATAATTTTCATCTTTTTCAAGAATTGCTTTTTTGCGTGTTTCAATCAGTTCTTCTGCTGTTTTTGAAAATTTTTCATCGACAATTTCTTTCAGCGGAAGTTTTTTGAAATCTTCATAAGCGATACAATCCGGCAGGCTTCCGTTTTTGGTAATAATTAAATCAATTTTTAAGTGTTCATTTACACGTGTAATTTCAAAGTTTTTAACCTGTTCAAATTTTTCTTTCCAATCAGGTTTGGATAAATCAATTACGACTGCAATGGCGGTTTTATTGATAAAAGTTTTTTCGTGCCTGTATAAAACATTTTCTCCGCCTATTTTAAGGCCGTTTATTTCAACTGTTTTTTGCGGTTCTTTTGAGTTTTGTTCGCATATTTGTTTTAAATCGTCAGGAGCATATTTGCATTTTTCAATATCAATATTGTGTTTTGCAAGTTTTAGGGCAAATGCCATGCAGGTTGGACAACCGCATTCTTTGCAGTTGGTATGTTCTATTTTTTTTGCTGCCGGAAGGTATTTAAAAATCTGCAATCCTGAAAGTTCCGTCATACTAATCCTTTCATTACACTTACTGCCTGCGGTATTGTTAAAACTATATAATTTGCTCCTGCGGCCAGCACTCCTGCGACAGCTGCTATTTCAAGATATAAAGCGAGATTTTCATCTTTTGCTTCTTTAGTTTTGGCTGTTTCTTCCGTCGCGAAAGATATCAAAGGCATATCAAGATATTTATCGGCTTTTTTATTCTCGTTGCTTGAGCCTTCAAGTTTGATTTTTTCCATTATGCTGTAACCGTATTCAAAACCGTAGCCAAGCCCGCCGATATCGGCATCTATTAATATTTTATCTAACCCGAGTCCCATGTCTGATGTCAGGATATTCATTTCTTTTGCAAGGTTAATATCAATAGGGGTGCGGATAATGAGTTTGTGGCCGCCTTTTATCGCAGCAGGTACAAGGCTTTTGTAGTTATTTTCGTTTACAATACCTATTATGCATTCCCTGTCAAGAATTTTCATGACTTCAGGCAAAAGTTCGGCATCTATTGAGTCATTCCCGCATCCTCTTATCATCAGCGGCTTTTTGATTTTAGGGAGAAGATTTTTAAAGGTTTCTAATTCATTTTTCCAATCTTCCTCGCAAAATTTTATGCCTGAGATATCGCAGTCAGTATTAAGATTTTTTTCAAGTTCGCAAATTGGCAATTGTAGTATATACTTAACTTTGTCTTTCACTTGCAATCCTGTTCATTATTTCTTCAAATTCACTTTCATCAAGAGTTTCTTTATCAAGAAGTTCTTTTGAAATAGCTTCAAGCATATCTCTGTTTTCGTTTAAAAGTTTTTTGGCTTCTTCGTATTTTGTGTCAACGATGTTTTTCATTTCTTCATCAATTTCAAATGCTACCTGTTCCGAGTAATCTCTCTGGTGGCCGAAATCTCTGCCCATAAATACATTTTCCTGATTTTTTCCGTAAGCCATATTGCCTAGTTTATCGGACATGCCCCATGCTGTAACCATTTTTCTCGCAATGTTTGTTACGTTAATCAGATCTTGTGAAGCGCCTGTACTTACTCTGTCTTTGCCGTAAACTATTTCTTCAGCGGCACGTCCGCCTAATGAAACTGTTATCTGTGCTAAAAGTTTTGCTTTATTTGTGTGTACTCTTTCATCTTTAGGTTTTGTCCATGTGACACCGAGTGCATAACCGCGCGGAATTATTGAAACTTTATGGAGTTCATCAGCATCTTTCAATAATTTTGCAATAAGAGCATGACCCACTTCGTGATATGAAGTTAATTCTTTATCTTCATCAGTCATAACTTTGCTTTTCTTTTCGATGCCTGCAATAACTCTGTCAATAGAATTATCAATATCCTCCATTGAAATTTTATCTTTATTATGTCTTGCTGCAAGAAGTGCCGCTTCATTTAACAAATTTTGCAAATCGGCGCCCGTGAATCCCGGTGTACGTTTTGCAAGCGTTTTTAAATCAACTTCCGGTTCAAGCTGTTTGTTTTTTGCGTGAACTTTCAAAATCTGTTCTCTGCCTCTTACATCAGGTGCATTTATATAAATCTGTCTGTCAAATCTGCCGGGTCTTAGTAAAGCGTTATCTAAAATGTCAGGTCTGTTTGTTGCCGCAATTACGATGATATTTGTATTTTCGTCAAATCCGTCCATTTCAACAAGCAATTGGTTCAGTGTCTGTTCACGTTCATCGTGGCCGCCGCCCATACCGGCGCCTCTTTGTCTGCCTACAGCGTCAATTTCATCAATAAATATAATACAGGGCTGGTGTTTTTTCGCCTGTTCAAACAAATCTCTGACGCGGCTTGCACCAACACCTACAAACATTTCAACGAAATCAGAACCGCTGATAGAAAAGAAAGGAACACCTGCTTCTCCTGCCACTGCTTTTGCCATCAAAGTTTTACCTGTTCCGGGAGGCCCTACAAGAAGAACACCTTTAGGAATTCGTGCTCCGAGTTTTATATATTTGTCACCGTTTTTCAAAAAGTCAACAATTTCTTCTAATTCTTTTTTCTCCTCGTCAATCCCTGCTACATCTTTAAATGTCGTTTTTACTTTGCTGTCAAGAAGCATTTTAGCTTTGCTTTTTCCGAAAGACATTGCCTGAGAACCGCCTGCCTGAATGCTTTTTGCCATAACTGCAAGAAATACCAGAAATAATATTGGAAGGAGTAGATAACTCAGCACATTCCCGAGAGTTTTAGATGAATCTGATGCTCTTGTAACCTGTATATCAGCATCTGATGAATCGAGTTTTTTCATCAAATCAGGATCAAATGCCGGAGTTAACACTTTGTATTTCAATGCCGGAGCTTTAGTTTGAGGTATGCCAAACGGATTATCCATTGTCGGTGCAGCTGTTTTTGTTACCGGTGTTTCCGGCTGAACCTTAGGGATAGCATATAAAAAGTCATCTGCTTTTTCTATCTTTTTAAACTCACCTTTGTCAAGTCTTTCAAGGAAGTTTGAATAAGATATTTCCGTTACTTTTGTAGCCGGTCCGGAAATAAAAACTGAAGATACAAACAGCAGCACTACTATTGCAAGTACTATATACATTCCTGCAGATTGACTTTTATTCATTAAATACCTCTCTTTTATAAATGTTTTTAACTTTTTTATTATAACTCAAAAGTATAAAAATTGTTAAATTTGTAAACAAAAATAAGTTTTTTGAAATCCGTTGTTCTCTAAATTTTTTATATATATGAGAGAGCTAAATTATGAAGATAATAAATTTTGAAACAATAAAAGAAAAGATTAACAAGCTTGATGCAATGGCACAGACGGATATGACAAAGCCTAACAGTGTATTCCCGCAAAAAGAGGATAAATCTGTGGCTGAGAGGATGCAAAAATTTTTTGAAATTGCAGACGGTAATAACCCTTCGTGGAACGTTTAAATTGAGTCTACAGAAATGCTTGTAATTCCGGAATTTCTTGCGCTGTCCATAACTTTTACCATAGCGCCGTGAGAGGAGTCTGCGTCTGTTCTGATTAATAAACCGTCAGGGTAATCTTTAGCCTGCGATTTTATCGTGCTTTCAAGTTTTTCTGACGGCACTTCAATTCCGTCAAGGTAAAATTTGTCAGAGGCATCAACCATTACTGTCATTATTTTTGACTCTTTTTGAACCTGTTCTTCTGCAACATTTTCCGGAACGGTAAGATTAAGCCCCTGCTGATCAAGCATTGGAGCTATTACCATCATAATGATTAACAGTACCAGAAAGATATCTGTCAAAGGTGTTATGTTTATTTCGTTGAATGTATCTCTGTTTCGTGACATATTTTCTCCAATTTTTATTTTAGAATT
>CALURE010000012.1 GCA_944323095.1 Candidatus Gastranaerophilales bacterium | reverse complement strand
CCCTTATTTAGTTTTGTAAATTCTTTGAACTTCTTGAACCGTCAGCACTTGAACTATATGTTAAATTATGTTACAATAGTAGTAGGAAGATCCTGAAAATGGTTAACTCTTAAAGAAAATCTAAAAATTAAACTAAAATTTTCAAACAGGGCAAAATCAGGTTTCCGATGAGTGTTATTCCCCACCCCACTCTTAAATCAAAAAGGTATCCGGTTACTCAAAACTAAGAGGTGACATTATGGATACGTTGATTTATAATGCGGAAAATTACGAGCTGAAAAAACTAGCAGAAATAGCTGTGAATGTTTCTGTGATAGGGTTATTAGTTTTGTGTCAGGTGTTGATGCCTATTCATGCAAGCAATGCCAGAATTGCACAGGTTACAGCACCTGACTTTGATACAAATAATATTAAAGCAAAGATTTTAAACGAAATTTCGCCGGAGGTAAGAAAGAAAAATTTTGATGAGTTAATTAAACAAAAGTATCCAAAAGCTGTTATTGCAAATGTGACGGATGGTGTAAAGCATATTAAGCTTACAAAATACTACAGCGGGAGGCCGGTCAGAATTAATGTTGTAGAAATTGACATGAAGCTTGCTGGAGATTTTGAATTAACTCCTGCACTTTCTTCAAATTCAACTCTCAAAAGCAGAAGAACAATTTCTACAATAGCAAAAAATAGTAATGCTATTGTTGCCTTGAACGGTACATATTTTAAGCCTCAAACAGGGGTTCCGCTCGGGACATTAATGATTAATGAAAAATTTTATACAGGACCGATTTATGACAGAGTTGCTTTCGGTATTTTTGATGACAAATTTGATGTTGCAAGGTTAAGCCTTGATGCATCAATAAAAGGAAGCGGACAAAATATTAAAGTTAACAATATTAACCAGCCGAGAATGCTTTCTACGCATGTTTTAGTCTATACACCGGAGTGGGGTAAATTTTCTCCGGCTGCGCCAAAATACGGTGTTGGACTTCAGGTAATTGATAATAAAATTACAAAAGCATCTGCAAACGCTCTTGCTATCCCTGAAAACGGTTATGTAATTTCAGGTCCGAAAAGTATTTTATATTCTCTTTTGGACAAAAAAACTGTTAAACTTGACATAAAAACAACTCCTGAATGGAACGGTGTTAAGCATATTATAAGCGGCGGTCCGTATCTGGTTAAAAACGGTGAAGTTTTTGTAGATATGACGGCTCAAAAATTAGGTTCAATCGGAGGCAGAAATCCAAGAAGCGCAATCGGTTATACTTCTGATAATAATATTATTCTTGCGGCTGTTGACGGGCGTGAAGGCAGTTCAATCGGAATGACACTGATGGAGCTTGCAAACTTTATGCAATCTGTCGGCTGTATAGGAGCTATTAATCTTGACGGTGGAGGCTCGACTGTTATGTACGTAAACGGAAGTGTTGTCAACAAGCCGCAGGTTAGAGGCGGAATCCCGTTATCGAATGCTATTGTTTTGTCTAAAAAAGAGTCATAATTCTTCTCATAATCTTTTCATAAATTGCACAAACCTGCTTTAAAGCAGGTTTTCTTTTATAATATTTTAATGCCTCTATCTTGAAATATTTTGATCTATTATGTCCGAAACCCACGGAATATAGCTGTATTTACCTATAAATGCGGTTAGTGCAAGATAAATTAAAAAGGCATAAATTATTGTTTGTAACAGTGAATATTCAAAAAATAGCGGCATGTTAAGCAAAAAAGTAATCTGGGCAACGATTTTGTTAATTAACGGTATAAAGCTTAATACATTTGATAACAATCCTACAATAATTGAAAGCAGTGCAAATCCGAGTGAAATAAAAATAGACTGGAATATATGATATTGCAAAAATGGTTTCAATCTGGCTTTTGTAAATAATCCTATAATAAGCCAGACAAAACCTGCCATCCCCATTGTAAGGTATGTTAAAGCCGCTACAATTCTTTCAATCATATACGGGGCATTGTCACGCATTTTATACAGGCTCTCCGTTTCGTTTTTTGTCAATATATTCATCAAGAATCTGAGTATATACAAGTCTGTATTCATCATTTTCCGGAGAAATGTTTATAGAAGCTTTGTAGGAGGCTACGGCCTGTTCTATTTCACCTTTTAAATAATGGGCATTACCGAGAAGCATATATGTATCACCATCATTAGGTTTAATACGTAATGCTTCTTTATATAAATCCATAGCTAGATCAAGATGGTTGAAGTTTGTGTATAGATTGGCAAGCAAAATCTGTGCGTTAATTTCTTCAGGTTTAATTTCTGCAGCTTTTTTGTACATTTCAACAGCCATATCGTATTCACCAAATTCAGAAAGCGCAATTGCATAACAAATGTAGGCTTTATAATTGTCGCCTTCCATTTTCAGTGCTTTTTCATAATAATTGTAGGCTTTTTCACGCTCTTTCATTAAAGTAAGCGTGTTACCGATGCAGATACAAACAATTTTGTTATCCGGATTGAGTACAAAAACTTTTTTGTAAAGTTCAAGAGCTGTTTCATAGTCAAAAAGCTTAAAACATACATTTCCCATATCAACTAATGCAGTGATATTTTCGGGGTCAAGCGACAGAGCTTTTTCATAGTATGCTTTGGATTCAACGTAATCCTCATTATCCTGATATAAAAGTGCTATTGCATTATAAATTTCAGGGTTAGTAGAATTTAAATCAATTGCTCTATTGTAATAAAATAGTGCTTTAGGGAAGTTTTTCCACTCCGCAAAGACATTTCCCATATTGTAGTAAATTAAAAAGTTTTTAGGATTAATAGTCAATGCTCTGTTATAGTATGACAGCGATTTTCTGAAATCTTTTTCATAAAACCACATTGTACCCATTCCTACAAGAGCCTGAACATCATCCGGTTTTATTGCAAGTAGACTTTCAAGAACAGACATTACTTTGTCATAATCTTCAAGCTGCAGATAAAGTTCGGATAATTTGTGGTAATTATCAACATTTTGCGGTTCTTTTGCCATAGCAAGAACCAGTTCATTTATTTTTTTATTAATCTCTTCTTTATTCATAACAACTTTATTTTACAATATTTTTGCTAATTTGCAATAGTATTTAGAAATGTAACGATTTTAAATTCCTAATTAATACTCTTTGTATGGTTCGGAAATTTTTTTCCATTCATCTTCTGTTATGCTGAATGCGTTGCTCCAGAATTTTTCTATTGCGTAAGTCTGACGTTCTTCTTTATGCAGGATGTGTACCACAACATCCCCGTAATCAAGCAGATTCCAGCGGTTTTTTGCATCATTTTCGACCCTCAAAGGTAAGCGTGAAAAAAGCAGTTTTATTCTGTCTTTTGTATTATTCATTAAGGCTTTAACCTGCGGAGTAGAGTCCCCTGTTACGATTACAAAATAGTCTGCAAGTGAGGATACGTTGCTTATATTTAAAATTGTTATATCTTTTCCGAGTTTTTCGTCGAGTGCTCTTGCAATTGTACAGGCAAGAGTTTTTGAATCAATTTCGTTTGCCATAAGTTTTCCTTTTTTATAATTAGTTTAAGTAAATTATACCATGAAAACGATTATTCAATCATATCAACCCTGCGTTGGTGCCTGCCGCCTTCAAAGTTTGAATTAAGCCAGATATCAACAATTTCAAGCGCAATACTTTCTCCTGTGATGCGTTCGCCGAGGCACAAAATATTAGAATCATTATGTGCTCGTGAAGCTCTGGCGCTGAATGTATCTGTGCAGTGAGCAGCTCTAATACCTTTAATTTTGTTGGCGGCAATTGACATGCCGATGCCTGTACCGCATATTAGTATGCCTTTTTCTGCTTCGCCCTTAATAATTTTTTCTGCTGTTTTTTGGGCAATTGGCGGATAATCACATGAAGCTTCAGAGTCAGTACCCACATCAATGTAATCTATATTCTTTTCCTTTAAATATTCAATAATTCGTTGTTTATAGCGGAAACCGCCGTGATCTGAACCTATTACTACTTTTAAATTATTCATATAACCTTCTTTCTGTTATTATTATACAATAATTATTTATAAAAAAATCCTCTGACTTCAGAGGATTTTTTTATTATTCTGTAATAGATGCGAGTGTGTTACTGTCCAGAGTTTGTACATGTTTGATTGTACTTTTGCCAGATGCATCTGTTATGTGGAATGTCCAGCCTTGCTTAATGTCTCCAGTTACATTTTTAATGTTGATGCCTTTAGCTTTTATCGCATTAGCAAATCCATTCAAGTCATATTTTTGTACAGGTGTACTTTGAGTTTTTGAGCCGCTTTTAATTCCTAATTTTTCATTCTGTTGAATCATATCATAGAGTTGTTTAGGGCTGTTTCCCATTAGCCTGCCATCTTCAGATACATAAACTTTTCTGGTGCCGAAGTTTTTTTCTTGATACGGGTGCTCATTAAAGTATTGCTCTGCTTCATATGATAATTCTGTGCCATTAGTATTTTGCTGTTGAGTGTTTGGCGCAGGAGCAGTTCTTTTTGCAGGAGTACCGGACTGTGCTTGAGCTGTTCTAATTCCTATGCCGTAGCCGTTCTGTCCTTCAAGGTTTACAAGTTCTCCGTTCTGGAAAGTATATGCCGGAGCACCTATTGTAGCCTGTCCGTTTTTACTTGTACACTGATATGTTATATTTCCTTCACCATCAACCTGAACTGTATAATTATACTGGTTGCCGGATGTTTCATCAGTTAGAGTAAAGCTTGTCGGAACTCCGTTTGCATCTGTTTGGACATTTGATAAAGTTCCGGATATATTAGCAGTTTTTCCGCTTGCATCACGGCAAACCATGTGTGCTCCGTTTTTAATTGATGCAAATTTATTATCCTGTGGTTTTTCTTCCGGTTCTGTTTCCGGAGTTTCTTCTGTTTCCGGAGTTGTCTCAACCTGAGGTGCTGCCTGTGTCTCAACAGTTGGAGCCGGTGTATTATCTGCAGGTGCACTGCCTGCGCCTTCTGCAGATTTATTTCCGCCAAGTCCGAAAAAGCCAAGAATTGTTCCTAAAATTGATGTGCCTGCACCAAGACCTAGAAGCCATTTTTCTCCTTTGGACAAACCGGTATTTTGTTCGCAATAATTCATGGTTGCAAAGTTCGGACCGGGTGCCATAGGTCTTGCGCCAAAGAAATTATTATTGATAATTGTTGTATTGCTGCCATAATAATTTACTCTGCCCATGCCTCTGAACTGGCCGGCTTTTAATCCATAATTTAAAGGTCTTCTTGCTCCGGCTGACCAGCCGGTTATACCATAATGTCCCATGGTTTTTATCCTCTTATTTTATACTCTCTTATATATATAAAGTATATACAGAGTAAATAATTGCTTTTTTAGTGTAAATTTGCTTTACATTTCGTTACAAATATAATTTAAATAACTATCCCTTTTATATCTTATATGCCCTGAAAATGCCTTATGATAACAAAAAGCTCCCTTTTGTAAAGAGAGCTTTTTGATTGCCTGCTAACTTATTTTACTACGAGTATTTTTCACTGATTATTTTATCATACTGACTTTCGCTCATTAAATGATTTTGGATTACGTATGCTTTTGACAATTTTTGTTCTCCATTTATGAATGCTGTTTTCAAATCAGACATTTTTTTATTTGTTTTAGTAATTTCACCTGTGCGGGTTATTCCGTTTACGGCATCCTGCATTAAGGCTTTCAGGCCGAATTCTGATACTCCGCTGATAGTTATTGTATCGCCTGAGTAGGGATTATCAAGAACTGTTGTTTCAGATTTTTGTGTGTGAAATTTGTGTTTAACTGTTTTTACATCAGCAGTTTCTTCGTCTTTATAAAATCTTTTTATGATGTCATTAATAGTATCGCCATCATGCACTATAGCAGTAATATTATATTTTGCATTACCATTTTCATCTGTGTAATAGTCTGTTATGCGTGATTTTACATATTCTTGTGCCTGTGCATCAAGTTTATCTATTCCGGCATCTTTGAGAGCTCTGTATAAGCTTTTATTTTCGTTTTTCTGTAAAGTATTTTCATCATTTTGTTGATGTTGTGTTTCTGTCGTATGCTCGTTTGGTTTTACGTTCGGTGTTTCAGGCTCATTTCCCTCTAATTTTGGATTTGTCTGCTGCTGATTTTGAATTTCTTCTTTAGTCTCAGGCCGTGTTTGTTCCTCAGAATTAACATCAACCTGCGGAGTTATCTGGGGCGCTTCGTTTTTCTGTTTTTCTAATAATTCTGCGACCTGCTGTTCGTATGCTTTAACCCTTGCATCAAGTTCGTCAATCTGCGCATTTATATTGTTAAAGTAGTTGTAATTTGCATAATTTGGATTGTACATACCCTGCATATTATACTGTGAATATGACTGCTGGCTTGATGATGGCATTATATTTTGCATTAAAGAACTTGCAAGTGAAAATCCAGCCATAAGATTAAATAAATTGCCGCCGCAGGAGTGGTAACATCCTATCATCGGAGCAGTCATAAATGATGCACGGGGAAACGGTCTGCCAAACGGTCTCATTGGAATGCCGCCAAAGTAATTGTTATTTATAATTGTTGTACTGTTCCCGTGCCCCCAAAATGTTCTGGGACCGCCGAGATACTTGTAAAATATTTCCATAATACCTCTCAGGCTTTATATCCTAAATATATAAAGTATATTTGTATAAAAAAATTGCCTGATTTTTCCTAATAAACTTTATAAATGTTTACAAATTGTAATTTTAAAAATTAGATATCAAGAGTGCTGAATAGTTCCAACGCAGTGGTTTGTTCAAGTTTTGGAAATTGTTCGATTTTTTTTGATTTTACAAAATCTATTGCTTCTGAACGGGCCATTTCAAGAATTTTTGCATCTCTGACTATGTCTGAAATAATTAAATCAGGCAGACCGCTCTGGCGCGTTCCTAAAAATTCCCCCGGCCCTCTCAACTGTAAATCCTTTTCAGCAATAACAAAACCGTCATTAGTTTGTGTCATTATATTAAGACGCTCTTTTGTTTCAGGTGATTTTGTGGCTGTATATAAGATACAATATGACTGAAGATTACTTCTGCCTACTCGTCCGCGCAGCTGATGCAATTGGGACAGCCCGAAGCGCTCTGCATTTTCAATAAGCATAACTGTTGCGTTTGGCACATCTACACCAACTTCTACAACTGTTGTGGAGACAAGTATATCATATTTTTTATTTTTGAAATCAGCCATAACCTGTTCTTTTTCATCATTTTTGAGTTTGCCATGCAAAAGTCCGATTTTAAATTGCGTGAAAACTTCGGTTTGAAGTCTTTCAGCTTCTATTGTGGCTGCTTTGGCAGATAAAGTTTCGCTTTCTTCTATCAGTGGATAAACAACATATGCCTGACGGCCTGAATCAATTTCCTGTTTTATTAAATCATATACACCTCTGTGTGAAGTTACAAGGGATGTTTTAATTGGCTTTCTGCCTTTGGGCAGTTCATCAATTACTGTAAGATCTAAATCGCCATGCACTGTCAGGGCAAGCGTTCTTGGAATAGGTGTTGCAGTCATTGTTAATATTTGCGGATTTTGAGATTTTTTCTTTAACACATTTCGCTGTTTAACACCAAATCTGTGCTGTTCATCAACAACAATGGCGCCAAGATTGTTAAAATCAACTCCTTCCTGAATTAAAGCATGTGTTCCAACCGCAATGTTCATCTGTCCGTTTCTTAAATCAGTTCTGAATTTTTCGCGGACTTTTTTGCCCTGACTGCCTAAAAACAGCCCTACGCTTATTCCCATAGGGGTAAGCCACTGCTGTAAATTGTTGTAGTGCTGCTGTGCTAAAATTTCTGTCGGGGCCATTAATGCTCCCTGATAGCCGTTTTCTACAGCGGCAAGCAGCATTATTGCTGCTACTACTGTTTTACCGCTTCCAACGTCGCCTTGAAGCAGTCTTGCCATAGGAACATCAGAATTGAGATCATTTAAAATTTCATTTACTGCCCTTTTTTGTGCACCTGTAAGCTCAAACGGTAAATTTTCAATAAAATTCTTTACTAATCCGTTTTCTTTTATCTTTAGTGCAAGGGCAGAGTGGCTGTTAGAATTTTGTTCTCTAAGCCTTGCAAGTTTAAGCTGGATTATAAAAAGTTCTTCAAAAATAAGCGAAAAGCGTGCCTGTTCAAGAAGTTCAATTGTTTGCGGAAAATGTATCTGTTCAACTGCTGTTTTTTTATCTAAAATTCCGTATTTTTCCCTTATAAAATCAGGAAGTATATTAACAATTTCATCTTTATAAATTTGTATTGCATTGAAAATGGCACGTCTTAAAACTTTTATGCTTAAATCTTCGCACACTGTATATACAGGAACAATTCTTGCAATATTTAAATTTGAATTTTTATCTTCAACAAATTCACCGCTCATTATGGAGTATGATGGTTTATCGAAGGTTAGCTTTCCGTCAAAATTGTTAACTTTAACTTTTCCTGAGAGCATTATTCCTGCATTCACAGGAAATTGTGACTTGATTCTTTCAAGCATAAACCTGTTTGATTTTGCCTGAAAAAAACTCAATTCAAGTTTTCCGCTCTCATCAGCTACCGTAACTTTTACAACTGATAAGTTATTTTTTGTATTAAATGCCGAAACAGACTTGATATACCCGAAAACAGTTGTATTTTCGCCTTCTTTTAAGTTCTTAATAAGAGTTCTTGAGGAGTAGTCAATATGTTTTTTGGGAAAATACATTATCAAGTCCTGTACCGTATAAATACCTAACTTATTAAGTTTATAGGCAATTTTGGGGCCTACTCCTTTCATGTACATAACGTCCGTATCTTTAGCCGGTTTAAGTTTGCTCGTTTTTCCGGTTGTATAAGCTTCTTTTGGAGCAGTTTCCGATTTCAAAATTTTTATAAGTCTGTCAATGCTTTTACGTCTTTCGTTAATTCCGGCAAAAGGGTAATGCTCAAATATCTCGACAAGAACTGCCCATTTGGGATTTTTTTTAGAAAGATTATAATATTTTTTTGCTTCCTTTTTTATAAAGCTTGAAAAGGGTTGGGTTTTGCCATGAATATCAATGTATTTATGATTAATTTCAATTTCAATAGCTTTTTTTAACTGTTCAATATTATCAATCACTTAACCTTAAAACCTCATAGATATCCATTTTTTTAGCTTTCCCCCGGATAGTTACATCCGCAATTCTTATAACATCGACAATATCACTTACATATGAATATGTTGAACTGCTTATCAGCAGGTTTGTTTTATATACTTTGTTATAACTCTCAATCCGGCTTGCAAGATTAACAGTGTCACCGATTACTGTATATTCAAGACGTTTTTCTGAGCCTATGTTGCCGACAAATGCTTCACCTGTATTAATTCCTACTCCTATTTCAATTTTTGGTTTGCCTTCAAAAAGCCATTTGTCCTGAAGTTCATCTACTTTTTTTAGCATGGCGCATGCGCATTTTACAGCATTTTGCGGGTGGTCTATATCCTGTATGGGTTCTCCAAATATCGCCATTACAGCATCTCCGATAAATTTATTAATAACTCCGTTGTATTTTGTAATAATCGGTTCTATTTCAGAAAAATATTCGTTCAGAATAACCGAAACTTCTTCAGCAGTCATTTTTTCACTCATACTTGTAAAGCCTCTTATATCAGCAAAAAGAACCGTAACATTTGCTCTTTTGCCTCCGAGTTTAATATCGTCGATATTTTGAACAACATTTTTCATAATATCCTGTGAAAGATATTTTCCCATTGCATTTTTGATTTTTTCTTTATTTCTCCCTTCCAGTATAAATCTGTACGAATATCCGAAAATCATGGTGCTGAGCTGAACGGCAAGCGGTGTAATTACGTATGGCGCAAAGTTATTTTGGAAGCAGAATATGCAAAATGCGAGATATATTATTGCGATTCCTGTTAATGTGATTAAAGAAGGAATGATTGCAAGAAATCTTATTATAGCAAAAGTCAGAATACTTAAAAATATTATAATAGCAATATTCTGCCAGAGCGCAAATTTAACTATATATTCATTATCTAAAAAGTTGTTGAGAATAGTTGCCTGAATATCAACCCCTGGATGATTTAGAGAAATTGATGTTTCAAGAACATCTTCCACTCCCATGGCATTTGCACCTACCAGCACAATTTTATTGTTGAATTCAAGCGGATTTATAATAGGTTTTTTACCGTTCTTTAAAAGTCTGTTTGAATTAATGATGTCAATAGCCGAATAATCTTTATGTGAAAATTCCGAGTTTGGCAGTAATTTATAGAATTTGATATTATGCTTTATGTCTCCGTTTTTTACAAAGGATGGAATTTTTAAGCCTGTTTTGTCCACTACTGTATATTTATTAGTTAATGTAATTTTATCAGTATTATTGGCAAGAAGGTAAGCTCTTAATGCAAGCGACGGGTAATAATTTTCATTGTAGCTTATTAAATCTGTTGCTTCGCGTAAGACACCATCTACCGGGTTTAAACTAAGATTAACCGAGCCTGCAAAATTTTGGGCATCAAAATATGCTTTGGGGAACATAGTCAGGCTGTTGTATGTGCTTATTCTTGAATTGTTTTTTGTTCTTTTATCAGTTATGTCTATCGAAAATTTTTTGCGGAAAGCGTTATCATATTCACTGCCTTCTTGCAAATTTTCGTACTGGCTGCTTTGAGCCATGTAACCGCCTATGAAATTATCGGATTGTTTTACGGTATCAAAGAAAAACTTATCAGATGATGCAGGTCTTTCTTTATCTAAACTGCTTAATACAGAATCAAATACTACAACTTTTGCGTTTGTGTATTTATTAAAGTATTCAAAAATTTCTCCGTATAAAGACCTTGCCCAGGGCCACCTGTAGCTGTCCAGTGATTTGTTGTCAATTACTATAAGAGAAATATCTTTTGAGCCGGTAATTTTTGCTGATGTAGAATTAATTATTGTATCATAAATAGGATTTTCCCAAAAATTTATTGAGACAAACGCAATTGCAATTACCAGAAATATATGTAGAAGTATTGATCTTATAAAAAACGTTTTTCCCTTAAATATTTTCATATCCCTTGTCCCTTTATTTTATGATATAATAAATTAAGAAAAAAGGATAGTTTATGAATGAAAATTTAATTAAAGTTTTAAAAGAGGAAAAAATATTACCAATTGTCAGGAGTAGTAATCCAAATACTGTCTCTGATATTGCAAAAGCTTTAATAGAGGGCGGTGTAAAAGTTCTTGAGATTAATGTCGAAAATTCTATGATTTATAAAGTTATTGAAGAAATTTCAAAGTATGCGTCTGTTTGTGCAGGCGGCATTATTACTTCTATTCAAGCAGATGCTGCACTTGCCTCGGGTGCAAAAATTTTGTCTTCTCCTGTTTTTTCTATGAATTTAGTTAAAATTTCAAAAGATAAAGAAATACCGTATATTGCTGGAACTTCTACCGCAAACGAAGCATACAATGCATGGAAAGCCCGTATTCCGCTTATTAAAATTTATCCGATAACTGCTATGGGAGGCGCAATGTATATTGAAGATTTGTTAAGACCTATGCCGTTTCTAAATGTCATGCCGCTCGGGAATGTTAAAATTGACGAAGCTGTTTCTTATATAAACGCAGGAGCCGCTGCTGTCGGTATTGGAAGAAACCTCTATGAAGGTTACTCTTTCCATGAAATAACGCAAAGAACTAAGAAAGTTTTGAAAGATTTGAAAGGTTAGATATGGAGCAAAAATTTGATATAATAGCAATCGGCGAAAGTCTTGTTGAACTGTCAACAAATTCTGAAATGTCAACCGCTGCATGTCTCTATAAATACTATGGCGGAGATGCATTGACTACTGCAATTGCTGCTTTGAGAATGGGTTCAAAAGTTGGTTTTATTTCTCGTATTGGTAATGATCCTTTTAAAAATTATCTTTTAGAAAGCTGGAAAGCCGAAGGAATGGATATTTCTCAGGTTAAAGAAGCTGATGAGCCTAACGGTTTGTATGTTATTGCAAGGCCTGCACTTAATGAAAAAGAAATTGTACACTATAGAAAAAAAATAGCACCTTCAAAGCTTTCTATTGATGATATAAATCCGGATTACATTAAAAACTCTGACGTTATTTATGCTTCAGGTGTTACACAATCTCTTTCTCCTTCTGCTTCGGAGGCTGTTGAATATGCTTTTAAATCTGCTAAAGAAAATGGTATTTTAACGGCATACGACCCTAATTTTTATTCTGCTCTGACTACACCTGATGAGGCAAAAGAAGCTTTCTCCAGAATTTGTGAATATGTTGATTGTATTTTTATGAATACAAAACATGATTTAGCTAATATTCTGGATATTGACTCTCCGGAAAATACTATAAAAAAATTGTGGGATCTTGGAATTCAAACAGTTGTTTTAAAATCTATTGATAAATACGGCTATTTTACAGGCAGTAACGGTAAAATTATGTTTACGGATTTTTACTCAAAGGACTATGTCGATACTACGTGCTCCGGTGATGCTTTTAACGGAGGATTTTTGCATGCTGTAACGCATGGCTTTACTCCTTTTGAAGCTGTTAAATTTGCCTCAATTCTTGCAGGACTTCAAGCTCAGAAGGTTGGAGCAATTAAGTCAATTCCTTATAAAGAAGAAGTTTATTCAATCTACAGGAGTAATAATGGTTAAAACGGCAATATCCGGTTATTACGGGTTTAAAAATTTTGGTGATGAAGCTATTCTGTCTGTGCTCGTAGAACACTTAAAAACTTTGAATGCGGATATTACTGTTTTTTCATCAGATCCTCAATTTACTTCTGAAACTTATAAGGTTAATTCTGTAAAAAGATTTGATATCTTAAGAGTTTTTAAAACGCTAAAAAATTCTGATATTTTGATTTCAGGCGGCGGCAGTCTGCTGCAGGATGTAACAAGTCTCAAAAGTCTTGTTTATTATTGTTTTATTATAGCTTTAGCTCTTTTGTTGAATAAAAAAGTTATTATTTTTGCTCAGGGAATAGGGCCTATTAATAGTAAATTTGCGCAGTTTATTGTAAAAAATTTACTAAAATGCTGTTCATATGTTACGGTTAGAGATGAAAACAGCTTAAAACTTTTGCAAGACTGGAATATTAGTGCGCAATTAGTCTGTGACCCTATTTATTCACTTGATATAAAAAAATCAGAATGCAGGGAAGGAGTTGGTATTCAATTACGTGATTTTAAAACCATGAATTACAATCTTCTTCAAAAACTGGCGCTGTTTGTAATAAATAAATTTCCGGATATGCCTGTTAAAATATTGTCTTTGCAAGAAGCTCAAGACTTAAGCATATGTGAAAAATTTGAATCTATTTTAAAAAGTTTTAAACCTGATATAAAAACCGGTATTGTAACCGACAATATAATTGAAAATATTTCTAAGCTTGAATATCTTATTGCGATGCGCTTTCATGCTGTTCTTACGGCCTTGAAGGCTGGAGTAAAAGTTTGTGCAATAAATTATGATATAAAGGTAGAAAAACTTTCTAATGAGGCTTCTATTCCTCTAATTTCTATGGACGCGTCTGAAAATATGGATAATATTTATATGCAGATTCAAAAACAAACTCCTGAAAAACATCAAGAGTTTGTTTCAAAAAAAATCTTTGACTGGAACGAGTTTGACAGGCTATTCACCGTCTCCGAATAATTGTTTGTAATTTGCTCTTGCCATTGTATCAAATTCGTTTGACTGCGCATTTGATAAAAGACCTGACCATCTTTGGAAATCTTCTGCTTTAATACTTCCATCAAGTCTGCTTTGAGAATCGGAATCAAATGTTGCCATTGTTGCTGCAAGTTCTTTCCAATCAGCATATCCGTCACCGTTTTGATCTATTTTATTAAATGCTGTCTGTGCTAAATGGACTGCTTCAGCTTTTTGATAGGAGTTTGTCTTGCTGTCGAGTTTGGAAAGCTCATGATTTATATATTCCTGCATAGTAACTTTACCATCTTTAGTATTGCCTTTTTGGCTATCTATCATAGCTCCATAAGATTTTCCGAGTTCTGAAAGTTGTGTTTTATATTCTTGTTCTGACTTGTCAAGATTTGTCGGATCACTGAAAGAAACAATTTTTGCTTCGGTGTTTTCACCATCACCCATTTTATCAGTAGCCTCATCTACTTTTTTACCCTGTTCGATGCTCTGATTTTTGTCGATATCTCCGGCATATTTTGCATCTGTTTTTGGTGTAGCTGTGTTATTATTTAATCCAGGCATTGTCATATTCATCATATTTAGCTGCTGAATCGGATTATTCATATTTTGGGCAGCTGCGCCGGCTGCGAGTGAACGTCCCCATTGATATGCGAGAGCATTACCGTATGCATTGTTAGCTGCATTTGCTAATGACGGATTTGGAAGCCATGAAATTCCCATTGGATCAGCAAGCATCTGAGGAGTTATACCCATGCCACCATACATCATTGCAGGTCCTGCTCCAAAGCCGAATATGCTTCTGCCGCAGCAATGATTAGCGTTTCTCAATACGACTGATGTCATGCCTGTTTGCATTAATCCGCTTCCAAGCTTCTGCAGTGAGCGACTTATATTTTGCATAAAGTTAATATTTGCCATTATACTCTCCTAGTCTATATCTTATATATATAAAGTATATACATAAGAAAAAATTGCGCAGTCATTTGTCTTAATATCTTATATTCCCAAATGCAGCAAGACTTTTACGTATCTTAATAAATCTTAACAAACAAAAAAGAACTCAAAAATGAGTTCTTTAAAAATTGCCCTGGGCCAGACTTGAACTGGCACTGGATTTAACTCCAACCGGATTTTAAGTCCGACGCGTCTACCGATTCCGCCACCAGGGCATATTTAATTTTCATGGATTTCCCCGGCGAAATCGGTAGACGACGTCTACTCTCCCCTCCTTCTTTTTTGACACTCAGTCAAAAAAGCGGAGTCCTTGCCACCAGGGTATATTATTCACTGATGAATTTGTATTATCAATTCCTTTATACCACACTGTATAAGGATTTTGAGCAAATATATATTAACCTAAACATTTCAGAATGTCAAGATTTTTCTTCTGCAGGATATTCCATTAAATAGCTGTTCAATTCTGATATTTTTTGTACAAAATTTTGTTTAATTTTTTCAAGCTGAGTTTTTACAAGATTTTCATTATTAAGTATAATTTTCCCGAACAAAGGCGGATATTTTATGTTATTTAAAAATAAATCTTTAAAGTTTTTGATATCATTGTAATCTGAAAAATCAATAATATCCTGTAAATTCGATAAATCAATAAAAAGTTCACCGAGTTGATTTTTTGCTTTTAATGTTTTTTTAGAACAAAGAAATTTTTGGATTTTATTTATATGTGCCAGCAAAATTTCATAATTAGTTTTTATTTTTTGTTTTTTCAAAGGCAAAAATTCTTTAAAGTATTTCAATGTTTGATTATATCCGCTTTGTATAAGCTCCAAACGTTTATTTTCGTTAATATTAAAGTCAACAACAACTATATCACCTGTATTAAGAACAATGTAATCATACCGGTCATTTTTACCATATAAGTCAGTAATAAAAGCAGTAGACATTGCAGTCATGCAGCTATATACTGCATTTGCATAATCTATGCCGGAAATATCGTTGCTGTCGTAGTAGCCTTCAAGTCTAAGTTCTAAAATTCTTTCTCCATTATTTGCAAGTGTTTTTGAAAGTTTCCACATTGGCCAGCTTTTTTGCAAATCACCGTCAACAAGTAGTGTTTTGTTGTATTCAATAGGTTTCATTAATCCCGGCATACAGCAGGATATTCTAACGGCAGAGGCAATTTCATAATCAGGTGTTTCAAATTTCGAAAATTCTTTACACTCAAAATTTGAAAGATTTGTTGTAATTATTACAAGATTTTTATCAATATCTTTAAAAGTAACAGCTCTGTTTGCGCCTTTTTTGTATTTATCGCCGTAATATTTTTTTTCTATAAGTTCTCTTACCCATTCAAGAAAAACTTCTCCCTTGCTAAGCGCAAATATTGGACCTATTCCTATAGAAATATCTTTAAAAAGTTCAAAATTAACTTTTAAAAAGATATCTTTAAATTCCTCTGCAGTATAGCCTACAGCAAGAAGTGCTGCAAATATTGAGCCGACTGATGAGCCTGCGAAAGTATCAGATTTGATGTCTAATTCTTCAAATGCCTTGATAACACCGATGTAGGACACCCCTCTAATTGCCCCGCCGCCGAATAAACATGCATATTTTAAACTTGTATTCATAAACTAATTATACTACGACTTAAAATTTAATGTCTGTATCAAACAGAGTATTTTTATAATGTTGAATGTCATTTGAAGGCTGCAAAAATTTTCTGTCAGCTTTTTGAGCCGGAATATAAACACCGAATAATTCGCCTTCATAAACCATTTTCCAGTTATATGATGATTGGAGAACTTTTGTAACCGGATATGACTTTTCAATAATAATTACATCAGGCGGAAAATTGTCAAGAATTAGTTTCCAGTTCGGGTAAACAAGGCAAAATTCTTTTAAAAGTGGAATCATGTAATCATAGTAAACTTCTTCATATCTGCCATCCATATAAATAAGATTATGAGGATAAAGTTTATATGCAGCATAGCTTCCTGAACCAAAGTTTGTAAGTATATTTCCTTTTAGATTATTAATTTTTACAAATTCAATTTCTTTAACAGGATAGACATTAAATCCGGCAGGAAGCGAAAAATCCTTTGTCAAAAAACTTAACAGTGATAATAGAATAAGCAAAGTATAAATGACTTTGTCTTTCCATTCAGGCAGACTTAGCTTTTCAATAAGTTTGTATAAGTCGTCATAAACAAAGCAAAGTGCTGAAATCGCAAAAAACGGCAGCAATTTTACATGGGTAATACCAAGATACATTGTGGCCAGAAGAACTATATATTTGACCTTATCAGCATTTTGATACCATTTTTTTAGACCGTTCAGTTTAGCATCTTTCATTATTGTTATATATTCGATTAATACAGCGCTTAGCATAAACAGTTTGAAACCTGTTTTGCTATGCATAAAATATTGTGAGAATAGTCCCCACCACTCTGTTATATAAGGTCTTTGCATCGTATTTGCCATAAGCAGAAATTTTATATAGTCATATCCCCATGGGTTAATAAAAAGTGCAAGCGATGATAACAAGAGTGTAATTATATATTTTTTAAACGGTTTTTGGTTTAAAAATTCTCCGACTGCATACATTGCAATAAGTCCAAGACCTGACACAACTCCGCCATGAACATTATTCCAGAATATTGTTAAAATCGGAATTAAATAAAGCAGTTTATTTTTCCCTCTGGTTCTAACAAGTTCAAGTATGTATATAAATACTGTAAATAGCAGAAAGCTGAACATGTGGCATCTTACCGGACTGTTAAGATTTGACATAAGCACAATTACGGTAAAAAGATAAGGCAAAATATTATAAGGGTAAAATTCGGATTTAATTTTAATTACCTTTGAGGCAGTAAAAATAATAAAGAAAAATAATGCAGCCTGCAGAATTATTAAGCTAAACGGACCTAAAAATTTTAAAAACAGGTAAAAAATTACTCCGGATCCCCATTCATGATCCCACCATGTGTGAACAGGAGTATATGACAAAAAATCAGCCTTTAAGACATGTCCTCCGTCAATAACTCCCATGCCTGCAATCAGTCTTGCCCACAGATCAAAATCGAAATTCGTAGCCATAAGCGAGTAGGCAAGAATTATTAAAAAAAGAGTAATGTAAAATAAAAAAGCTTTTTTCCCCATGTCATTTATTTTAACATAAAAAAGACCGGTCTGGTTTAAACCGGTCTTTTTTTATCAATAATTTTTTTAAGCTGCAACAGAACCGTTGATTTCACGGATTAAATATTCTGCAACCCATTTAAAATCTTTGTTGCATTCAGCTGCTTTTTTCAGATATTTTACGGATGCATCACCGATTCTAATCAAAGTCATAGCAACAACACCTCTTTTTATTCCTCTTACAACCTGCAATTCGTCAACAAGCTGTGGAAGAACAGAAGTTCCGATATTAACAAGTTCATTTTCTAATTCATTTTTTGTTGCGTTGTCAGCATTTTCTAACTTTGTAAGAATTTCATTAACTGTTTCCATAATAATATCTCCATTTATCTAATCTATGTTTAAATTATAAACTAAAAAACATTTAAAATAAGATTTCCTTACATAATCTTTATATCTGTATAAAGATTATGTTATTGCACCAAATTCAAATAATATAATTTACAGTATAGAATCATATAAATCAATTTTTTCAGGATTAAAACTATAAATAAGTTTCTCTTTCTTTGCTCTGGAATAATTTTTTAGTTGTTTTTCACGAAAAATTGCACTCTCAGCATCATTTGTATGTTCAAAATAAATTAATTTATTAAGATTATATTTTGAAGAAAATCCTTTTATCAATTTATTTTTATGCTCATAAATTCGGCGTGCTAAATTATTTGTAACACCTATATATAAAGTTGTGTTGTATTTATTGGTAATTATATAAACATAGTAATCATTCATAATGCAAATTTATTATAAAAATGATGAGATTGCTACGCTCATTAAATTCGCTCGCAATGACATATTAGCAAGTCTTAAAAGGTTATAATGTAATTGATATGCCCATTGAATAACATCTGCTCATGTCATTACGAGGCACGGAGTGCCGTAGTAATCTCATTATACTCTTAACTGTATATCTTAAATGTTCTTTCAATATTTTTATCTATAGCACTTTTTATTGAGTCATATTCTGTTTGTAGTGAGTTGTGTTCTGTATCGATATTTTTTAATTCCAGATCATATTTTTTATCTTTGTTTTCAATTTTGTTCATTGCGGCATTGTATTCTGCTTCGGCAAGTGTAGCTGCTGCATTATTAGTCTGCTCAGTGATGTCGCTGCAGTTAGTGTAATTTGTAGCTATCCAGTGGTTATCGCTGTCAACTTGTTCCATGGTGACAATTCCGCTTTCTAGAGCGAACTGAATCCATTCAGTACTCGATGCGAGTCCGTCCTGTAAAACTTTGTAGCCTTTTTGCATACGTTCAAACAGGTTTGTGTACCATTGAGCTTTAGCTTCACCGTTTTCGTTGTATGAATCGGTCGGTGCTGTAGTATCAATCCAGGCCCATTTCGGTTCACCGTATGTGCTCATAATATTGTCTAGCATAAGTGCATTCTTAACGGCTTCAAACTCTTCAGGTGTAAAGGCTCTTTCAGCACTAGTTAATCTAGCTTGAGCATCCTGGTAAGCCTGAAATACTGGATCAGAAGTTGTTCCTCCTACTCCACTACAATGTAAATTCCCATATTTCACAGGATCTACATAAGTATATAGTATATTTTCCAACTCTGACAATATTGCATTGGCTTCAGTATTATTAGCATCCATGCTAGTTGATGTTATAGTACACGCATATGTACCATCAGAATTACGAGTCAAATTATACGTCTCGTTAAAAAGTTCCTTACCACTAGAATTTATAGCATTACTCGTAAGACTTAATACAGTTGAATCAGTCTGAGCTCCTATAGAAAGATTCACATTGTATGTACAATCAAGAGTTCCATCTTCAGCGTATTCAGGCACTGAACCTGGTGTATCTTTATAATATGTGCTTCCATCCTCATCTGGATAATATATAGCATTATTATTTTTTGAATATGCAAAAAGTATCTCAGTACCGTTTTTAACTATATAAATATCATTGCCACTATCTGTTTGAGCATTTCCATCGTCATCGGTCCAACCAATTGATGTTGTTTGTTCGAGTGTAACTGTACCGGTATAAACAGTATCTGAGGTGCCTAAGCTACTAATTCTACTCCTTAGTGTATTAATTGCTGCAAGTCCATCATCATTTACATAGTCGTCAATTTTATCAGCAACATTAGACAAATTGACAGATGTCCAATCTGTTATAGGTGTAGAAGAAATGGAACCAGCGCTTTGAGCTGGCGATATTACATTCGCTTGCAAATCTCCCCCAAACTTTGTAATAAATTCACTTTTTGAATTTTGTACATCAGTTAAAGCTTGCACATAATCATGGTATTTTTGTGAAGTGACAGTTTCTGCGTAGCTCTGAGTTTCATATCCAAAATAATAACTTTTTAATTCTTCTGCTGTTTTACCAGAATTTACTTCAACAGGTTTTTCATACCATTCACCATCATCATTTCGAGCAGCTGTAGTTTCTCCGTTATAATACCATATTGTACCTGTTGCCGGATCTTGATGTTCTTTAAGATCATCAAAATATGTAGTAGTTTCCTTTAACCCGTAATAACCTAAAAATGTATTCAAATCTCCACCTGAATTTTGGAAATTTAATGCATCTGATTCTGACACAA
>CALURE010000011.1 GCA_944323095.1 Candidatus Gastranaerophilales bacterium | reverse complement strand
TTTAAATTGGGCAATAAATGCAAAATGACATTAAAGTAAACAGCCTGACATCTTGACTTCTTGAACTCTTGAATTCCGTCTAGCTGAGAGGCGCCCCCCCCCCGATGTTCACAGTTCTTAATACATCTTTTTTCATAAATATGCTCTCCCTTTCTTTTAAACCTAAATTAATTATAGCAGATCCCTGATTTAATTTCAAGCATACTGATTTTGAATGATTGTCATTATAAAAGCATTTATGTATAATTCTATAGGAAAAATAGGAGATAATAAAATGTTAGAATACTTTTTAGGTTCATATATAGTAACTATTGCAGGGCTTATAGGCGCATACTTCTGGGGCGAACATGTTCATAACGGAACAGGATTAACCTGTGTTTTTATCGCAATTGTTTTAGGTGTACTTGAAGTCAGTTTGTCTTTTGACAACGCTGTTGTCAATGCAATGAAGCTTGAAAAAATGAGCCATGAATGGAGACACAGATTTTTGACATGGGGTATTGTTATTGCCGTATTCGGTATGAGATTTGTATTTCCGATATTAGTTGTTTCTATATTCGCTAAATTAGGGATGCTTGAGGTTGCAAATATTGCACTTACCAATGCTGACAAATACGCATATTATCTCCACCAGACACATGCACCGATTGTTACTTTCGGCGGAATGTTTTTGATTATGCTTTTTCTCAACTACTTTTTCAACCATGAAAAAACTGTTCACTGGATAAAACCTGTAGAACAATGGCTTGCACATTTTGACCATATAAAAGGAATTGAAGTTATTATTTCACTTTTAATGCTTCTTGCAACACAAAACGTTGTTCCGGCAGAACAAAAAATTCATGTTCTCATTGCAGGGATTTCAGGGATTATAACTTATCTTGCAATAGACGGTTTTACTCATTATCTTGAAAAACATGAAGAAATGCGTCTTGCAAGCTGCGCAGCAAAAGGTGCCGGCTGTACAGGATTGATAAGTTTTCTTTATCTTGAATTAATAGATGCATCTTTCTCGTTAGACGGAGTTTTAGGGGCATTTGCATTGAGTAAAGATATTATTATCATCTCTATAGGTCTCGCAATCGGCGCAATGTTTGTACGTTCTCTGACAATAATGCTCGTTGAAAAGAAAACTCTTGCAAAATTTTTATATCTTGAACACGGCGCGCACTGGGCAATCGGCGCTTTAGCATGTCTTATGCTGGTGTCAACGGTTAAAGAAATTCCGGAAGTCGTAACAGGCGGCATAGGTTTAGGCTTTATTGTTCTTGCATTTATATCATCTGTTATACATAACAAAAAAATGGAAAGGCTTCTGGCAGAAGGAAAAGATGGCGGTGAGAATGCTTAAACTTCCGCTTGTTTCATTTGTTGTAACTTCGTACAACTATGAAAAATACATCCTTAAAACTCTTGAAAGTATAAAAGAACAAACTTATAAGAATTTTGAAATTATAGTTGTCGATGATTGTTCTAAAGATAACTCCAGCAATGTTATTGAAGAATTTATTTCAGATAATCAGGATTTACGAATTACACTTATAAAGCACGAAAAAAATTCAGGTCAGCTTGCATCAATGATAACAGGGCTGAAAGCTGCACAGGGACAATTCATAAGCTTTATAGACAGCGATGATGTTTTATGCAAAGAATACGCTGCCTCACATATCAGAGTTCATCTAGAAACGTCAGTTGCTTTTACTTCCTGTCAAATAATCGAAATAGACGAAGATGATGAAGTGCACACACTTAATTCAATTTCTTCCCCTCAATCTAATGACTGCACGATTTTGGAACAAGTTCAAAATGACGTAAACGGGATTGAAATTTTATGCGATATGCCTGTTAAGTATAAAATTTTGAAAAATAAACATTTTGGAGGCTGGTACTGGTCGCCTAACAGTTCTGCAATGTTCAGAAAAGCTTCAATAGAAATTATTGAATCTTATGCTACCCCGCAGGATTGGAGAATTTGCCCTGATAAATTTCTATTTAATTTTGCACATCTAATCGGCGGTTCTGCAATAATTTACAGACCTCTTATCGGCTACAGGCGCCATAAAAATAATGCAGGAAACTGCACTCTTGTAACAGGCAATAAAAAACTGCACAGCGATTATATTACTAAAATAAATATTAAAAACAACCTGAAAATCCGCCCTGAAACAATTAAATTTTTATGGCAGGAAAGAAAAACTTTAGGATACCGTAATACCCTAAAGTTAATCTTACTAACATTTTTATGAATCTGAAAAGACTTTTCATGTCATTTTGAGGCCCTATGAGCCGAAAAAATCCAGACTATTTGATTAACTCGAATGGTGGGAACGCTATGCTTATCCCACCCTACGAACTTTCATATTTATTTTAAGTTTATTAATCAATCTTCCAGCTATGAAGATATTCTTCCTGTTCGGGAGTTAATGTATCAATTTCAATTCCCATAGATTTGAGTTTTAGTTCAGCAATTTTTACATCAACTTCATGAGGAAGAGTATAAAGTTTATTTTCGAGTTTGCCTTTATTTTTAACAAGGAACTCGATACCTAAAGCCTGATTTGCAAAACTCATATCCATAACGCTTGCGGGATGACCTTCTGCAGCTACAAGATTTACAAGTCTGCCCTGTGCAAATACATAAACAGATTTTCCGTTATCAAGCTTATATTCTTCAAGGTTCGGTCTGATTTCACGAATTTCAACGGCATGTTCTTTCAAGCCTGCGACATTAACTTCCCAGTCAAAGTGTCCTGCATTTGCCAGAAATGCGCCGTCTTTCATTGCTAAAATATGCTGTACATCAACAACATGCTTGTCTCCTGTAACTGTTAAGAAAATATCCCCTTCTTTTGCAGCTTTTTCAATCGGCATAACTCTATAACCTTCCATAGCAGCTTCCAGAGCTTTTAAAGGATCAACTTCACATACAATAACGTTTGCACCTAAAGCTTTAGCACGTAATGCACAACCTCTGCCGCACCAGCCGTAACCCGAAATTACAACAGTTTTTCCGGCAATAAGAATATTGGCACCTCTTATAATACCGTCCATTGAACTCTGTCCTGTACCATAACGGTTATCATAAAGGTGTTTTGTCAAACTTGTATTAACTCCGACTGCCGGAAATTTCAAAACTCCCTGAGCTTCCAGAGCCTGAAGTCTTATTATTCCGGTTGTTGTTTCTTCTGTTGAACCTATTATTTTTGAAGCCATTTCAGGACGTTCGGCATGAATTGTAGAAACAATATCACATCCGTCATCAATAATAATATCAGGATTATGATTTAAAGCTTCCTGAATATGAGACTTATACTGTTCAACACTTTCTCCGGCAACTGCAAATGTAGGTATCCCGTAATGTTTTACAAGAGCAGCAGCAACGTCATCTTGAGTAGATAAAGGATTTGAAGCGACCAGTACTGCATCTGCCCCGCCTGATTTCATAACAACACATAATGCTGCTGTTTCTTTTGTAACATGTACACAGGCTGATAATTTCAGCCCTTTAAACGGCTGTTCTTTAATAAATCTTTCCTGTATCTGTTTCAAAACAGGCATATCTTTGAATGCCCATTCAATCTGATTTTTGCCTTGATCAGCAAGACTTATATCTTTAATATCATATTTCATTTCCATAACCTGCATTATTATTTTCTCCTTTTCTTATAAAATTATAAAAGAAATATTTGTGAAAACCTATCTTTGTAAAAAATTGTTAATAATATATGAGATTATGTCAAAAAAAAATCTTTACTTGAGTTATAAATTTAGTAGTAAGGAGTTTGTCACGTGAAAGTCAATTTAAACTTAAATCAGCCGGATGTAAATAAGAAAAAAGTAAATTTTGAAGGTTATAAACCTGTAACCTCTCCGAACGGATACAGAGAATATGAATTTAACTACGTATATGACAGCGATAAATACGACTGTTATGTTGAACTTTATTCCGTAGACAAAGAAGAAGACGGGAACTACTTTATTACAGGAATATTAAAAAACAATTCTCTCGGTAACAGAGAACCTGAGAATAATGAATACGGCATTAAACTTCAAAGCGGAAAACCAACCGTAATTGATCTTGCCGGAGATTACGGAATACGTCCTGATCAGGCATTCGCGTATCACTATAAATTGTACCCTAAAAATACTCCTAATCCGTCACCTTTCTATAAAGTTGATTCAGGAATTATGATTAACCAGAAAATGAACAGCGGAGAGGCATATGATATATATAATGTAGTCCCTGCAAAAGCATCATCTTTTACAAAAGGCGGGGCAATGAAATTAATCGTACCTGATATAAATAATGTCAGCTGGATTTATGATGACAATAACAACATAGTGCCAAATCCAAATATTGAACAAGCAAGACAGATGTCTAAAAACTTTGCAAATAAAATAGGCGGCTCGCTTGCCGGAATTGAAAAAGATCTGGAAGAAGGGAAACTTGACAACTTTACAAGAATAATTACACTGCCTTTATTTACTGATGACAGCGTGTCAGCACACGGATACTGGAACAAAAACTGCTTCCAGATGGCTCACTCTCTCGGTAATATAAATAATTATACCTCTTTACAGAAAAAACTATTTGCAAAAGGCATTAATCTTGTTTCTGACGGAGCTTATGTCAATGAAGGACTTGAAGGTATTCATTTCCAGCATGTTTTGAAATGGGGGCAAAAATCTCCTTACTTTAACTGGTTCAAAATAGAAGGTTTAAAAGACAGTCCGTTAAGCCTCGGTGTGTTTGGCAAAAAAACAGAACATGTTACGCACAGACTGGTAAATTCTCCGTATAAATTCATTGAAAAACCTGACGGAACAATTGAAATAAAAAAACAACCGTATGATCATAAAAAACCTGTGTATATCCAGATATATGATAACAGACTTGTAAATGCTGAAAATCTTTCTGATAAAGAATTAATAAAAGCTTACGATAAACTGGATAAAAACTATCTTGATATTAACAATCACAATGATACGGTAATTCCGTACAGTTTCAGAATAAATCCTGAAACTTACAAGAAAAATGTTGAAAATTTAATTGAATACAATAAATCCGTTCCGCAAAATGAACGTATTTCGCTAAAAAGCGGTAAAGGCACACAAATGGTAACCCAGTTTGAATACTTCGGACTTGACGGGAAACATGAAAGCGGATTTGAAACCTGGGATGCCAATCCGGATATTGCGAAATTAAACTTTATTCCGTCGCATTCTGATACTGAATCGCTGCTAAACATCGCAGATCCGCGGGAAAGAGCAAAAAAAATAACTGCAATTAAAAGAAAAGCGAACGAAGTTCAGGATTATGCCGTAACATCTGCCAAATATTGGACAGATAAAACAAACAAAATTTTAAAACTTAATGCTGCCCAGCACTTAAGAAACATTCAAAATAAAAGTGCATCAGAAATTTATCAGATTATAAAAGAACAATGCAACGGCAAAGTTTTTCCTGAAAATCTTGATGTAACTGAAGATGTTGTAAAAAATGTTATAAATGACCGCTATAACTTGCACGGTGCAGAGAGTCTCGAGTCTTATAATGATATTATTCTGCAGGGTTTGATGGATGTGCCTCTTGACTCAATAGAAGTAGGAGACGATATCGCTGCGGTTCTGGGCTCCTCATACATTTCAAAAAGAGCAATAGACAAAGATCAAATCGGAGTCTCCAGATTTGAAATGTATCAGAACAGAAATATGCATATCCGTCCTGAATATTATGACTCATATACTCTTACCGATAAAATGTACACAAAAGAAATGTCTCATCTTGCAAAAGAAATATTTCAGGCACTTGAAATTAAAATGCCGCCTGAAAATAAACTGCATGATGAACACGGTAATGCAACCTCTTACGGCAAATATGTGCTTCCGTTCTTAACTGCTGAAATTGCAAGGTTTGCAATAATAAAATCAGTTGACCCGAAAGCGGAATTTTCTTATGACAAATCAACAGGTGAATTAACTTACAACTATAAAAAATTAAAAAATACCTCACTTCTCAGTATGGGAATTATCGCAGACAGTCCGGAAGATGAAGCTATTTCGTTAATTAATAAAATCAGAAAAGGCATACGAAAAATCAGTCCGTCTGACAAAGAAAAATTTGCAAGCGCTCTTTTAAAATCAATAAAAAACACAAATCTTGAAAGCTTCAAACTTGCAGAAATGATTGTTGAAAGATCACAGGCAGGTCTTGACTGGAGAATTGATGCGACAAAAGATATTGCAGATATGGAATCCCTAAAAGATAACAAAACAGATTTTGAATATACCTGGACAAATGTTATAGATTTCTGGACAAAATTTGTAAACGGTATAAAACAATCACACCCTCATGCATTTATAACTGCAGAAGTTACAGATCTGGCAGAAATCTATGATATTGGAAACGGCTGCAAATCAGGCTCAAGATTTGCCGGTAAAGATGATTCCGTAAGAAAATTGATAGATGAAGCAGGCTTTACTTCACTTGCAAACTATGATTATTTTTCATCAAGCATAACAGGTCTTTTTGGCAAATTGTTTGCCGATGAAAACGGTGTTGAAAAAGGTGTTGATGACAAAAAAATACTTGAATTACTTGACGGTGAAGGGAGATTTCTTCTTTCAGGCCCGATGGAAAGCCTTATATACACATATACATTTGCCGGCAACCACGATAAGTGCCGTGCATTAGATGGTTTTGCAATGGATACGGATATTGTCTACACTGATTTAACAAAACCCGGCAATCCTTATAGAGAACGTGCATACAGAATTCTTAACGGTGTAAAATACGGCGAAACTCCGGATGCTAATGCAGTTGCCGGCTATGATTACAACAGAGTCAGCAATCTTGCAATTGCTAAAGCTGAAGCTATTTCTTACGGTATGGCAAAAGCAAAAGAAGAAATCGGACTCAGCAACAGCAGAAAAGATTACGTTTATGACAAAATGATTAAGGCACTTGCAAACATTGCAAACGGAAGATTTAAGGGTAAAGTTTTTGAAGCCGGCGGTTTTGGCAGCAGAGACTACAATATTGCTCTTGATATCGTCCTTGATGAAATGGAATACCTTGAACCTGACAAGAGCAAATGTCTTAATTCACAGGAAAGAGATAACCTTAAAAAGAAAACTCTGGAAAAAATTATTGATCCTGCGATGTCAAGACTTCTAGGCCAGACAAAATTCCTTGTAGCACTACTTGGCAACCCTACATTATTTGCAGGTGATGAGTATGGCTCTACAGGTTATGAAACAACCACAAAAAATATTACACTTCAAAACCGTAATATTATTCATGAAGAATGGGCAGATTCTCCTGACAACAAAGTAAGAATGGAATTTGTCAAACGGTTTAAAGATTTTATAAATGAAGAATATGGCCTGCGCGCAAGAAAAGAACTTGAACCTCTGAATACCGGCGCTCCTTATGCCTTAAAACCTCAGGAAGGCAGAACAGTAGATAACAAACCTATACAAATAAGCGCCCTGCTCAGACAAACAACAAACGGAGCAATGACAATTTCACTGTTTAATACTTCCGGCTTAAATCACAAATTTGATGAATACTACAGGCCGTCAGAACACCCTGTAACCCTTGATCATATTGACCTTTCAGAAGGCTGGGCAGGCGGTGACAGATCAATCGCAGGAATTAAACCGGGTACAAAATTCATTAACGCAAAAGACCCGAATGACGTTTATTATGTAAATGATTATAATCAAATTACAAGACCGCTTGACAGCCCGGGAAAAATAAAAATTAACGACTGTACAATGATTTTATATTCAGAACCTACATTCACGGGCAGAAGGGTTATGTACAATCCTCAATACAACTTTGTATCAAAACCTTATTCAAATATTAATAAACCTCAAAATACAACAGGTTCTAAATTAACATTAATGAGCAGATAAAACTTATATCAGAGTTTACACAATACGCACAAATATAGTTTACACAAGCGGGACTTATATCACACTATGGTGGGAACGCTTACGCTAATCCCACCCTACGGTTCTACCAGCTCTAAATTATGAAAATAAAAATATTTATGTCATGCTGAATTTATTTCAGCATCTCAATCGTGCTCCCGAGTCAATGATGATTGTTATACAGAAAATCTGAAATGTACCAGATCTCCGTCCTGAACTACATAATCTTTGCCTTCAAGACGGGTTACACCTTTTTCTTTGCAGGCAGCATATGAACCGTTTTTAACAAATTCTTCATACGGTGTAATTTCTGCTCTTATAAACCCCTTTTCAAAATCGGTATGAATAACACCTGCTGCCTGCGGCGCTTTTGCACCGGCAGGAATTGTCCAGGCATGAACTTCTTTTTCGCCGGCTGTTATAAATGTTCGCAAATTCAAAAGTTTATAAACAGATTTAATCATACGATTAATCCCGCTGTCTTCAACCCCTAATTCTTTTAAATATTCCTTTGCTTCAGCTTCGCCGAGTTCGGCAAGTTCTTCCTCTATTTTAGCAGAGATAAGAACAACTTCTGCATTATGCTTTGAAGCATATGCCTTAACCTGTTCGGTATAAGCATTTCCGTCTTTCAAATCATATTCGGAAACATTCGCCGCATATATAACAGGTTTTGTCGACATTAAATTAAGCTGTTTTACAACCGGAATTTCATCTTCGTTAAAATGTTCCTTTACATTTATAAAAGATGCATCCTCTAGCAATTTCTGCATTTTTTCAAGCACTGAAAGCAGTAGCACGGCATTTTTATCTCCTGATTTCGCTGTTTTTGAAACCTTTGCAATTTGTTTTTCAACAGATGCCATATCTGCAAGCGCAAGTTCTGTATTTATAACTTCAATATCATCAAGCGGGCTGACTTTCCCGGAAACATGAATTGTATTAGGGTCATCAAAACATCTTACAACCTGAATAATAGCATCAACTTCTCTTATATTATGCAAAAACTGATTCCCCAGTCCTTCGCCTTTGCTGGCACCTTTTACAAGTCCTGCAATATCAACAAATTCAATGGCAGTCGGTATAATTACATCCGTCTTGCAAAGTTTTGCAAGAATAGAAAGACGTTCATCGGGTACATTTACAACCCCGATATTAGGTTCAATTGTGCAAAACGGATAATTCGCACTCTGCGCATTTTTTGCACTTGTTAAAGCATTAAACAAAGTTGATTTTCCGACATTCGGCAGTCCTACAATTCCTGTTCTTAACATTATAAATCCCTTTTATATCTGATAACTTACGTATAAGTATAACACAAAAATGTATATTACAAATTTTAATACGTTATTAAATAACTTCGTATAACTCGGCCGCTTCCTGAACACTTACGTTATTAACAGGAACTTTCAAAACTCTGACATGCACGGTTCTGTTTGCGTATTCAATTTTTATTTCATCGCCTTCCTTAATTTGTTTTGCAGGTTTTGCAATATTTCCGTTAACATAAACACGTCCTGTATCAGATACCTCATTGGCAACAGTACGCCGCTTTATAAGTCTTGAAACTTTTAGAAATTTATCCAGTCTCATATTATCTCCTTTTAATATAATATAATTTATGGTAGAATTTGTCCAGAGGATATAAATTTAAATGAAAAAAATAATACTTACATTTTTATTTCTGATATTAATACAGGGAATATGTTTTGCGCAAAACATAAAATTTGTACAGGTTACGGACTCCCATTTTGTTGCCGGGGATGAATACAGAACAAAAGTTTTGAAAAATACCGTTAAAAGTATTAATGATGAAAAAGACATCTCATTTGTCGTATTCACAGGCGACAATCTGGATTCTCCGCATGAGGAATACCTGCCTGAATTCGTAAAAATTATAAACAGGCTGGATGTCCCGTATTATATCATTATAGGGAATCATGACGTATTCAAAAATAACGGACTTTCAAAAGTTCATTATCTTGAAATTGTAAAAGATAACAATTTTTTCTACAAATATAAAAAACCGAATTACGTATTTAAAAAAGACGGTTTTGTTTTCATAGTAGTTGACGGAGCAAAAGAAATTATACCGGGGTCTATTGGATACTACAAAGATGATACTTTAAAATGGCTTGAAAAACAGCTCAAAAAAAACAAAAATAAGCCGGTTGTTATACTGCAGCACTTCCCGCTTGTGTCAATAAAAGAAATACCATCGCATTCTGTTTACCAGAAAGAAAAATATATTGATCTTCTTGATAAATACGATAATGTAATTTCTGTTATTGCAGGGCATTTACATATGAACAGCGAGATTATGAGAAACGGGGTTTATCATATAACATCACCTACACTCTTAAACGATCCGCCTTCTTATAAAGTTATTAATATCGTATTAACAAAAGGTTTTTCACCCATGATATATACAGAACTTAAAGAAGTTGATATGGAAGAAAAAATATGATTGCTTTTTTTTTAATATAATATTATAATTACACTAAACGAGAGACATAAGGATATAAGATTTATAATGGATGGTACAGGTAACACGATATTTAATTTATTTGTAATAGCACTGCTTTTATTTTCAAACGGATTTTTTGTTGCATCAGAATTTGCAATGGTGAAGGTTAGAAAAACCCGTATAGAACAGCTTGTTAACGAAGGCAACTTTAATGCAAAAATAGCTCTTGAAGCTCTAAAAGATTTGGATAAATTTATTGCAGCGGTTCAACTAGGTGTCACAATATCAAGTATCGGATTAGGCTGGGTCGGTGAAGGCACTCTGGCTCACATTATAGAACCCCTATTTGCATTTTTACCGGGAATCGGGAAAAATGTTGCAACACATACAATGTCAGTATCTATTGCGTTTGCGTTAATAACATTTTTCCATGTAGTAATAGGTGAATTAATTCCGAAATCCATAGCACTTGAATACACCGAAAAAACAGCCCTTATTGTTGCAAGACCAATGCAGGCGATTACATTTGTTTTTAATCCTTTTATATGGCTTTTAAACGGTTTCGGCAACTTTGTTTTGAAAACTTTTAAAATTCCTCACTCGCATAAAGGTTCTCTTGTACATTCTACTGAAGAACTCGACATGCTCGTAAATGCCAGCTACAACGGGGGAGTTTTGAATGAAACAGAAAAAGATATGCTTCATAATGTATTCAAATTCTCTGATTTAACCGCAAAACAGGTTATGGTACCGAGAACTGACATGGTTTGTATATCCATTGACACACCGATGGAAGAATTAAACAAACTTGCGGCAGAAAGCCAGTACACAAGATACCCTGTTTATGAAGAAGATATAGATCATATTACAGGTCTGGTGCATGTTAAAGATTTGTATTCTCTGTCGTTAAAAGATGAAATTTGTCCCATTGCAAAAATTCAAAGAGAAATTTTAATGGTTCCCGAAACAATTACAATGGATAATCTTGTTCTGGAATTTAAGAAACGCAAAGGTCAAATGGCAATTGTAGTTGATGAATTTGGCGGGACATCAGGACTTGTAACTCTTGAAGATGTAATAGAAGAAATTTTCGGAGATGTTCAAGACGAATTTGATGAAGAAGAAGAACAGGAAGAAAATATTAAAGAAGTTGCTCCGAATACTTACCTCGCGAATTCCATGATGCGCCTTGATGAGTTTGCAGAATTTTTCGGGATAGATGAAAAAGATATTGATGATGAAGATATAGATACCATAGGCGGACTTGTTGTAAAACTTCTCGGACGTCTGGCAGAAATAAATGATACGGTAACCCTGAGAAATCTGACATTTGTTGTAAAAGAAGTCGACGGAGCAAGAATTACCAAACTTGAGATAATAAAGACCGAAACACAGGACGAAAATGAAGATAAAGAAAAAAAAGAAGAAGAATAACAATTCTTCTTCTTTTTTTAATTGCTTAATAATAGGTTATTTCCCAGTTATTATTTACTACTGATTTTAAACAACATTGAGATGAACCAGAATAGCAGCTTGAATTAAGTGTTGCTGGAGCATAATTTGATGTATAACTATCAAAATACAGCATTCCATGATAGTCAAAATATGCACCAAAAACATCTGCTCCAAGAACATTAGGTAATCTGTTAGTGCCATTTACATCAATTAAAGATGAAACAGCAATCTCGCTATTACTATTAGGTATTAAACAGGCATCAGTTCCATCTTCAAATGTTAACATTATACATTTAGTGCTATCACTGCCGCCATATACATTATGAGCATAAACAATACCACCAGATATTGATTTAAGCTGATAGTTCGCAAAATTATCATCAAGTTTCACAATATTAAAATATTTTTTTAATTCATTTGCATTTATAGTCTTAAGTGTAGAAGACCCATTATTTATAAATAAATTAGTATCCTCTAAACTATCAACACCGGCATCTGCAAGCATCAGTTTAAAACCGTTTGTTAATGTATTAACAGACTTTTTCAACTGTGTAACATAAACCTTCTTCTGGTGATTGGAAATCAATGCCGGCATTGTTAATGCTGCAACTACCCCGATAATCCCTAATGTAATCAATACTTCTGCCAGCGTAAATGCAAAAAACTAATGAGGGGAATAAGTTCGTTTCAGGGGTAAATTAATGTCATCCTGAACTTGTTTCAGGAGCTCTTGCTCTATGACTGGCTCAGAATTGCCCCCCCCCCGCAAAACTCAATAAAATCAATACTTTTCATAAATCCTTCCTTTCTTTTTTTTATGTACATGAATTATTATAACATATCTTAACCTTTTTTTCAATTATTTATAATTGCATTCTGGTGGGAACGCTTCGCTTATCCCACCCTACATGCTTTTCTCGTCATTGCGAGCATTAGCGAAGCAATCCAGCCTATTATAAAAGATAAGAAGGTAGGAGGATTGGAAGATAGGCTGTTTAATGTAAATAGCCTACCCTCATACCTTCTTATCTTCCTACCCTCTAAACTTCCTGACATCCGCTGGCTTTAATTGCCTATCTCCTGCATAAATTCCATAATTCCACTACAGACTTTAGAAAAATTTTAACATTTCCTCTTTTTAAATGATGCAGTCAAACCTATATTGTATAGAATAGAATTGTAAGATATTTGAACAATATTTGGGAAGTTTAATGAGCCAGAGCTTTGATTTTTCGTCATACAACAGCATAAAAAGACTAACGGAAGATGAACTTGCCGCATTATGGGAAGAATACCTTAATGACAAAAGCAACAAACATATCCGTGATACTTTAATCGTTCAATATATTTATCTTATCAGATATGTAGTCGGACGTGTTAAAGTTACCCTGCCTTCCACAATATCAGTTGAAGATATTGCAGGCTATGGTGTTGAAGGCTTAATTAACGCTATAGAAAGATACTCGCCTCAGAAAAATACACGTTTTGAGACTTATGCACTTATTCGAATAAGAGGGGCAATTATTGACAAAATCAGAGCACAGGATTTTCTACCGAGAAGCCTCAGAAAAAAAATAAAAGATGTTAAAAATGCTCAGGAAAAATTAAAGCAGGAAATGGGCAGAATGCCGACAACAAGCGAAGTTGCATCCTATCTTGATATGGAACCTGAAAAAGTCAGCCAGATTTTATCGGAAGATTACACAATGACATCAATTTACGATAAAAAGGGAAGCAATGACGACAGTGTTGAAATTATTGACACAATTCAGGATACAAATAAGCTTAATCCACAGGAGCAGGCAGAAGAAAAAAATGTAAAATACCAGCTTGAAAAAGCTTTAAAAAGATTGCCGGAACGCGAACGTATCATAATGGTTCTTTACTATCAGGAAAACATGACTCTTAAAGAAATCGGTGAAACAATAAACATGTCAGAATCCCGTGTCTGCCAGCTTCATGCTCAGGCTATCATGAAATTAAAAAATATATTAAGCGAAAACAGAACTTCAAGATTAAGACAAAGTATTATCTCTTAGATTCATACTGGATTATTACGAAATCAACTCTGTTATTCATACCTTTTTTCGGGGCTACATTATCTTTAAACGGCATATATTCTCCAAAACCGAGTGCAAACAGCTGACGTGCAGGCAATTTCCCGTAATCAGCCATATATTCAACAATATTATCAGATCTTGCCATCGAAAGTTCCCAGTTTTCTTTATATTTTCCGCCATCCAGAACCCCGTTTTCCGTATGATCTTCCACAATACAATAATTAGATAGATTTTTAAGATTCATAATAATTGTGTCAAGTATTTTTAGAGAACTTTCCTTAAGCCTTGCATCTCCTTTATTAAAAAAATACTTTTCATCAATACTTAAAATAAGTCCGCGTGGGACTTTTGTATATACGATACCTTCTTTCACAGGCAATGACGATTTGAATACAGCCTCAAGCTTATCCGTTTTGGGCTGATAGGAGACGGAAATATCTGTCAGAAAATGAGTATTCCCTGAACAAAATAATAATATATATATCAGAAAAATTATATATAAATTTCTCAATAAATTATGCCTCCGCAATATTATTTACGATAATGCGGAAGCTATCCATTACCTGACAGGCTTATGGTCTTAATATAGACAAAACATAGTTGTCATTAAAATATTTATTTGCGCAATCCATTATATCCTGCTGGGTAACTTTTTTAATTTTTTCTGCAGCTTTTTCATGAAAATCAAATCCCAGCCCCATTATACCGTAATGAGCCATCCAGTTTGCTTTTTGGGAATTTGTTTCGGTTATAAATGCCCATTTGCCAAAAAGATTATTCTTAGCATTTTCGAGTTCTTCAACAGATACAAGATGTGTTTTAATTTTTTCAATTTCTTCATCAAAACCTTTTAAAGAAGTCTCAATATTTTTTGGCTCTGTTGCAATATATATGGAAAAATTTGCTGATAATCTTGCAACATCATATGCGCTCCTAACAACGTATGCAAGCCCTTTTTTATCCCTTAATTCCAGAAAAAGTCTTGAAGATAAACCGCTTGCCCCGAGGATTATGTTTAAAAGTGAAATAGCTGCATAATCATCGCTGTCAACAGTATCGACAAGCCATCCTTTGATAATATGCGCCTGATTTAAATCCGGCTGTATAATCTCAACTTCTTTTTTATTCACAATAGTATCAGGTCTTTCCATTACAGGAAGCTCCTGCGTTGATATTTCAATATCACCCAGATAATTATTCAAAATCCCTTTAACATAATCAAAATCAAGATCACCTACAAAAGCCCCGACTTTTTTGCTGTCTTTAATAACAGTATTATAAGCGTTCACAACAGTTTCCTTTGTAATGTTATCGAGGTTATCCAGAATAACTGTGTTTGTATAACCGTAATTATGACCGGCATAAATATTTTTATAGTAGCTGTCAATGATTTTTGCACGAGGAGAATCGAGTTCGGCAATAATTTCACCGCGCATTTTTTCACGTTCTTTTTCAAATTCTTCAAATGTGGTATTCTTTATAATATCTGAAAAAATTTCAACAGCTTTTTCAAAATCTTCATTTAAAAATACAATTTTAAATTTTACATAATCCAGTTTTAATTCCGAAGAAAATTCTATTGCATATTTATCCAATTCTTCTGACAATTGGCTTGAATTACGGTTTTTAGTTCCCTGCAAAAACAATCTGACCATTAAAGAATACATACCTGGTGCGAATGGATGATTATTGATTGAAAAATTCAGATACAGTGCCGAACGCGGAGTATCAGGGTTTCTCTTATAAACAAATTCCGTATTATTATCTAACTTTGTAACTGCCTTATTCATAGAATTCTCCTCTTTCACTCATTCTATCATAACGACAATCAAAACACAAATTTGTTTTTATGGTAATTATATCACAGTTTGTATTAATAACATAGAAATTGTCACCCTGAACTCGTTTCAGGGTCTAACTGCTGTAAGATGCTGAAACAAGTTCAGCATGACGTTTTTGTTATAATTAATGTAAACTGCGATATAATTACCTCTTTTTTTGCTATAATATAATACGAGGGCTACAGAATATGAAAAAGGGATTATTTATAACATTTGAAGGCGCAGACGGATGTGGAAAAACAACCCAGATGACTCTGCTGGCAGAATATTTAAATAAAAAAGGTATAAAAACAGTGCTGACACGCGAACCGGGCGGCAAAGGACTCGGGGAAAAAGTCCGTGATATATTGCTTAATTATGACGGAGAAGTTTCTGACAGATGTGAATCATTTTTATTCCTTGCAGACAGGGCGCAAAACATAGATATAATAGTTAAACCTGCAGTAGAAAAAGGTGAAATTGTACTTTGTGACCGTCATATTGATTCAACTGCAGCCTATCAGGGATACGGGCGAGGACTTAACCTTGACAGAATTAATATGCTCAATAATATTGCAACCAACGGCAAAAAACCAGATTTAACATTTGTCTTTGATATTGATGTCGACACCTCTATGAAACGCGTCGGAAAAGAAAAAGACCGTATGGAAAGTGCAGGTATTGAATTCCATAACCGTGTGCGTAAAGGTTATCTTGAAATTGCCAGACAAGAACCTGAGAGAATTAAAGTTATTGATGCTTCACAGACAATTGAAGATATTCACAAAGAAGTTATAAGCATTCTGGAGACATATCTATGAAAAGCGATATCATAAAAAAAGGAATAGCAAGGACTCCGCACCGCGGGCTTTTAATGGCAACAGGAGTCAGCAAAAAAAATATGAATACTCCGTTTATCGGCATAGCCAGTTCCTTTTCAGATCTTGTTCCGGGGCATATCGGAATGCGCGATATGGAACGTCAGATTGAAAAAGGAATTCACACAGGCGGAGGTCAGGCTTTTGTATTCGGAGTTCCTGCTGTTTGCGACGGAATTGCAATGGGTCATAGCGGAATGAGGTATTCTCTGCCTTCGCGCGATTTAATTGCGGACTGTATAGAAACTGTTGCAGAAGCGCATCAGCTTGACGGAATTGTACTACTTTCAAACTGCGACAAAATCACCCCCGGAATGCTCATCGGCGCATTACGTTTAAATATTCCGGCAATACTTGTAACAGCAGGGCCTATGCTTGACGGAGAATGCAGGGGGCATCACAAATTAACAATGGTAACAGGTTCTTTTGAAGCTGTCGGGAAATTTAGAAATGGAGAAATACAAGAAGAAGAACTTCTTGCCTTAGAAGAAGAATCCTGTCCGTCAGCAGGCGCCTGTCAGGGAATGTACACAGCAAACACAATGGCATGTCTTGCAGAAGTTATGGGAATGAGTCTTCCTTACTGCGCTTCATCATCTGCTGTTTCGGCTAAAAAACGAAGAATAGCTTTTGAAAGCGGAATGCAGGTTGTTGAACTTGTAAAACAGGATTTAAAACCATCAGATATTATAACAAGAGAAAGCTTAAGAAATGCAATAACAGCAGATCTTGCTCTCGGCGGTTCTACAAACACATTTTTGCATATTCTTGCAATTGCAAATGCCGGAGGAATAAATATAACTCTTGATGATTTTGAAGAATTAAGCAAAAAAATTCACCAAATAGTAAAAATTAACCCGTCATCAACTTTGACAATGGCGGATTTTCATAATGCAGGCGGTGTTCCTGCTGTTATAAAATCGCTTGATAAACATCTTGCTGACGGCAAAACAGTATCAGGATTTTCAATAAAACGAATCGCACAACACGCCTATAAAGATGATTCGATTATTCCGAATTACGCTCACTCAAGCTATACAGAAGCAGGACTTGCCGTTTTATACGGAAATCTTGCAAAAGACGGATGTGTAATTAAGACATCGGGAGTTGCTTCTGAATGTTACGTCTTTGAAGGCAGTGCAAAAACTTTTGATTGCGAAGAAGATGCAATGAAAGCCCTCGAAAATGATGAAATTAAAGAAGGCGATGTAATAGTAATCCGCTACGAAGGCCCGAAAGGCGGCCCGGGAATGCGTGAAATGCTTGCCCCGACCTCACTTCTTGCAGGCAAAGGCTTAGGGAAAAAGTGCGCACTGATAACAGACGGAAGATTTTCAGGTGCGACAAGAGGGATTTGTGTCGGTCATATCTGCCCAGAAGCCGCTAATGAAGGAACAATAGCACTTATTCAAAACGGAGACAGAATAAAAATAGATATTCCAAACCGTTCAATAGAGCTTCTTGTTTCAGATAAAGAACTTGAAAAACGGAGAAAAAATCTAAAACCGTTTGAGCCGAGAATAAAATCAGGATATCTTTACAAATATGCAAAGAATGTTCAAGACGCGTCTCATGGAGCAATTGTTTAGACTTGACAAAATATAAAAAATCGTAAATAATGATTTTATAATAACAATTAGGAGGTTGAAAATATGATGAATAAAGAGCTTCGAATTGCCCCCCCCCCGCAAGAATAGCTTATACCAAAGGATTTACGCTCGCTGAAGTTTTGATAACTCTTGGCATTATCGGAGTTGTTGCGGCACTCACCATGCCTGTCCTTATAGAACATCATAAGAAACAAGTTACGACTACAAGGCTTAAAAGATTTTATTCAACCTACATGCAGGCAAGGGAATTAAGTTTAAATGAATATGTAGATATGGTTGGCAGCGACATACTGATATCCGGTAAAAATCCAGAACAGATGCTTAAATGGTATAATATATATCTTGCCCCTTACCTTTTAACAGCAGAAGTAAAGAAAACAAATGTAGGAATAGAAGCAGCATTTATGGATGGAAGCGGAATGCTAATGGCTAAAAGCGGCTGTGCAGCCGGTTCAAGCTGTGTTCATGTACTTTACTGCACAGAATTAAAATACTGCGAAGAAGATGACATAATAAATGAAGTAGAATTTGCAGGACTTGTTGATGCTAAAAATACTTTTCTATTTTATACATCCGGTGTTCCAAAAGCAATCTATGATATAACAGAAGATAACACTGATATTATAGAAAACTTCAGCAGAGAAGACGCACTGAGACTTTGCAAAAGCAACAAACGTAACTGTACAACTTTATTATACATGGATAATTGGGAATTTAAAGATGATTACCCGTGGTAATTTACGTGCTATCATAATGATATGCAAAAACTCTCAGATTTCAAAGATGATATAAACAAATGCTCAAAGTGCGGACTTTGTCAGTCTGTCTGCCCCGTTTATAAAATTACGGGCAATGACTGCGCTGTCTCACGCGGGAAATTTGTAATGCTTGACGGAGTTTTGAAAGGGGATTTAAAGCTCAGCAAAAATATCGAAAAATACCTTGATTTATGCCTGAAATGCGGAAAATGCACAAACTTTTGTCCGAGCGCAATTGATGTATGCAAAATTTTTGAAACCGCAAAATATGAATATGCAAAAAATACATTTTTAGGTAAATTCATTTTCTTTTTACAGTCAAAATATATTTTTGGGAATTTTATAAAAATTTTTAAAATAATAACAATACCATTTAGAAAAAAACATAAATCAAAACCAGATTCGAAGTTAAAAGTTCTGTATTTTAAAGGCTGCGTGAACAATTTATGTCCAAGAACCGACAATTATATTAGAAAAATTTTTAAAAATTCTAATATTGAAATAATCGAAAAAGATTTTGACTGCTGCGGACAGCCATTTTTATCAAGCGGAAATCTTGAACGGTTTGAAGAAGTTAAACAGCATAATCTAAAAATGTTAGACTGCGATTTTGATTATCTTCTGACAGACTGCGCAAGCTGTGAAAGCACATTAAAACAGTACATGGATGCAAATTTTATCAGTCTTGGCGAGCTTATTTTAAAAGAAAATATAAAATTCAAATTTCCCAAACCTTTGAAAGTAACATTCCACAAACCCTGCCATCTTGAAAACGATGATTTTCTTGAACCTCTTTTAAAAAATTGCGAAAATATTGAGTATATAAAAATGGAAAATTACGATGACTGCTGCGGTTTTGCAGGCGAATTTGCCATAAAAAATAATAAAATTTCACGCGAAATTTCAAGTAAAAAAGCTGAAAATATCCTTAAAACAGAAGCAGATTATGTAATAACCACCTGTCCTGCCTGCATTTTAGGGCTTTATCAGGGGCTTGCGGGCAAAAAAAATCCGCCAGAGCCTGTTTCTTTAACAGATTTTCTTGCCAAAGCCGAAATAAAATAAATTGGAGTTATATCTCAGTTTACACTAATTATATGTAAAAACGTCATGCTGAACTTGTTTCAGCATCTCACAGCTGTTAGACCCTGAAACGAGTTCAAAGCCTGTCCTGAATTTATTTCAGGGGTGACATGTTATTTTTTTGTATAAACTGAGATATAACTCTCAAATAAATCCTACTTATTTACCCAGTTCATGCGCTTTTTTAGCGGTTTGCTCAATTGTGTCATAGAAAAGCTTATCTGAATGCTCATCATTCATAACAGATATCCCGACAAATGTACAGCCTCCTTTTGTTGCGACATTATCAATAAGAGTCTGGACAGGGATTTCGCCTCTGTTCATAACCATTCTGGCTGAGCCGAGAGCTGTCTGCGTTGCAAGTTCAAGCGATTTGTCATAATCAAGACCGAGCTTTTCTCCTGCACGCGCCATATCTTCTATAACTTTATAGAAAAATGCAGGCCCCGAGCCTGAGATTGCAGTTACAATATCCATTTGATCTTCGCAAACTTCTATTGCTTTTCCTATATTAGAAAGGAGCTCTAGAACAAATTCCGCATCTTCTTCTGTTGCGTACGTTCCTTTACAAACCCCGCTCATTCCCTCTAAAACTAGTGCCGGAGTATTCGGCATTACGCGGACAACCCTTTTCATTCCGATAATTTTTTCGATTTTTTCTGTTGAAACACCCGCCGCAATAGAGACAATCAGTTTTTCAGGAGTCAATTCATCTTTAATTTCGTCCAACACCGCCGGAACATAATTTGGTTTTGTCGCAATAAAAATTACATCAGAATCCATTGTCAAAAATCTGTTATC